>JAUZPW010000047.1 GCA_030705725.1 Bacillota bacterium | reverse complement strand
TTCCGTCCGGGTCCTTTTCGATTTTAACTAAAAGCATCCCGCCCAGCATCGTAACACGCTTTTGCTGCGACGATACAAAATTACCGAGCGAATAAACGCAAAATGCCCTGTTCCCGTTCTCGGCCTCGACCCACTCCGCCGGCTCAACCACGTGCGGATGATGACCAATAATAAGATCCACGCCTAGCCCGGCCAAATACCCCGCAAGCTCGCGCTGTTCATCCGTCACACTCAAATTATATTCAACGCCCCAGTGCATTGAAGCGACGATCAGATCGCATTTTCCGTCCAGAGCTTCAATATCTCTCCTTATTTTGTCTTTATCGATAACAGAAATAAGGAAAGGCTCGTCTTTCGGCACCGGAATCTGGTTTGTACCAAAGGTATAGGAAATAATTCCGACGCGTATCCCGTTCTTTTCAAAAATTCTGGGGGTGTTCCTGTCTTCCTCGCTGTCATACATGCCGGTCATAATCACATTGTTTTGACTTTTCCAGAACTCAACGGTTGATAAAACAGCCTTGTCCCCCTTGTCCATCGCATGGTTGTTCGCCTCGTTAATTACATTGAACCCGGTTTTTACAAGGTCGCGTCCCGCCTCCTGAGGCGTGTTGAAATTAGGATAACCCGAAGCGGTATAAATGTCTGTCGCAAGCGGAGCCTCCTGATTAACGAATCTCAAATCGCAGGCGTCGATAAGCCCGCGCACATGCTCATAAATCGGCGTAAAATCATAGCCGTTTTCAGTTTTTGCGGACTTGAAAATAGTGTTGTGGATCAGATTGTCCCCTACTGCGGCAAGGGTAATATACTCCGGCTCGGCTTCGGGCGCCGTCCCTTTATCCGGCGAGGTCGCAGACGGCTCCTGCTTAATAGGCTCAGTATGATCCTTACGGTTAATTAATGAATAGGAACAAAGACATAATATTATTATAAACGGTATTAAAAATGCTTTTTTCACTAGGCAAATACTCCTTTTTTCTTCTTTTTATATCATATCAGAGAGACGGTAACATATCAAGCTTACCGTTAAAGCAAACTGCATAAATAAAAAAATGCGCTTTGAATAGACTAAGAGTCTGCTCAAGGCGCATTTTTTATTTTTTTAAGGCTGACTGTCTTTCAATTAA
The DNA here is from genome assembly GCA_030705725.1 of Bacillota bacterium. Classification (GTDB taxonomy): domain Bacteria; phylum Bacillota; class Clostridia; order Oscillospirales; family Butyricicoccaceae; genus UBA6114. The sequence continues at coordinate 7,608 of JAUZPW010000047.1, read as the reverse complement.
ATCTGCCGCAAATCCCCCTCCTTTTGTTTACAGTTTAGGTCGGCATTATGCAATAAAAAGGTATTATTGCACTGCGATACCTATTGATTTCAAAAGCTTGCTTACCGCCGCCGGGTCGGCCTTTTTAGGATCGAACGGCAGTGTAAACATTGCGTGAGGTTTGTCGAATTCTTTGACAAATTCAATATCTCCGCTGCCATTCATCGCAAAGACCTCCGCGCTGGGAGCCAGGTTTTCACAGGCTGCAAGATAAACTGTATGATCCGCGAAAATTTCCAGGTTTGAACAATCGAAAATAAAATAGTCCACACCTTCGTATAAGAATTCAGAATAACCTCCGCCGAGCGTCCAAGCGTTGACCTGCCATGGCTTATAACCGGAGACCAGCGGAGTGAATGAAATGCCCGTTTCACCAGCCTCTTTGATGTTCCGCCCATCAGTATACTGTACCGATGCGACAATATAGCTTCTGTCCTCCTGGACTTCCTTGTCATATTGGGTCAGCCCTTTGCCGCTGACGATGCCAAGAAGTGTAACGGTATAATTTCCCGCCTTGGCAGATTTGTTAATCGTGATTGCATCTTTCGAATCGAGGGCGGCTGCAAGCACGGTATCTCCGGACTTTCCTGCAACTTCCCTGGGCGACATCAATACCGACAGCGCTAAAGCCGTCGCCGCGAGTATGCCTATAACCGCCATGATCATAACAGGAATTCTTACGATTTTATGAGTCTTCAATTCGCCTTTCTCCTTTTGTGTTTTGCACCCTGCGGCCTTGCGCAAAAGCTCGATGGTATCCCGCTCAAAGTTTTCGCTGAATTTAACAGCCTCGATAGCGGCTTTGTATTTTTCCTTATCCACGCAATAATTCCTCCTTTTCCAGAATCGGCTTAAGGAGCGCTCTGGCACGCGACAGGCGGGTGCCTACCGTTGCCGCAGGCAGCGTAAGTATACGGGCAATCTCCTTAATGGAATACCCTTCGTAATAGTGCAGATGGATCACTGTTCCGTACTTTGCCGGCAGAGACTGTACGGCGAAAAGAAAGTCGGCGTTTTCGTCCTGAGGCAGAGCAGTTTCCTCGTCAAGCGGGACGTTCTTCCTGGCAGACGATCTCAGCATGTCGTTTGATAAATTTATTGTCGTACGGATCATCCATGCTTTTTCATGGTCTTCATCGCGAAACCTGGGCCGCTTTAAGATAAGCTTCATAAAAACTTCCTGAACCGCGTCTTCGGCGTCGGCGGCCGTTTTAAGCCTTATATACGCGATGCGCAGCAGGATTCCGCTGTATTGCTTTACGACGTGTTCAATGTATTCATCGGTACCTAATAAATACATCGCTCCAACTCCTTCCATAGACAACACGATTCAAAACGCCCGTTTTTTTCATTATAATTAATTTTTTTCTCCGGCACAGGGCCTAACAAAACGGCTTTACCTAAAGCTTGTTGAAAATCAGCGGTTTAACGTTGAATTTTTTCAGTAAAATACACCTGTTTCGTATATGCAAAAGGAGCTGCCTCCTTTGAGACAGCTCCCTTTATTATTAAATAATTAATATTTCGGTCTGGCTGTATATTTTGTGTGCAGAAGCTCATGCGCCTTGTGGCTGCCGGGCTTTCCGAGGAAGGTATCGTAAACTTCCTTGATCACCGGATTTTCATGGCTCTTGCGCAGCGTCATCGCCTCGTCCTCGCTGTAAAGCGCCTTCGCGCGTTCCGCACGGATGTCGGTGAAGTTTCTGACTGATCCGGGCTGCTGGGGCTGGCCGCCGCCGTTTACGCAGCCGCCGGGGCACGCCATGATCTCGACGAACTCATACTGAGCTTTTCCTTCTTTGATGCTGTCGAGCAGAATGGCTGCGTTTTTCGTGCCGGAGGCCACGGCGACACGCACCTTGGTGCCGGCCAGATCGTAAGTTGCCTCCTTGATGCCCTTGGTTCCCCTTACATCGTTGAAATCAAGCTTCTCAAGCGGCTTGCCGGTGACAATTTCCGCGACCGTACGCAGAGCCGCTTCCATAACGCCGCCTGTTGCCCCGAAGATATGCGCAGCTCCGGAGGCTACCCCGAACATCGGGTCGAAGGTCGCGTCCTTCGGAAGCTTGTCGAACATAATGCCCGACTTTTTAATCATTCTAGCAAACTCGCGCGTGGTTATCGTCACGTCGACGTCGGGAAGCCCGTTAACGGATGCTTCATGATCGCGGTGTATCTCAAACTTTTTCGCGGTGCAGGGCATTACGGTAACAACGTATATATCCTCCGGATTAATGCCCTTTTTCTCAGCGTAATAGCTTTTCATCATTGCGCCGAACATCTGCTGCGGGGATTTGCAAGTCGAAAGATTATCTATGAATTCTGGGTAATAATGCTCGCAGTATTTGATCCAGCCTGGCGAGCAGGATGTGATAAGCGGCAGGGTGCCGCCGGAGCTAAGCCGCTGCAGCAGCTCGGTGCCCTCTTCCATAATCGTAAGGTCCGCCGCGGTATCCACGTCAAACACGCCGTCAAAGCCGAGCGCGCGTAATGCCGCAACCATTTTGCCCTCGACGTTCGTGCCGATCGGATAGCCAAATTCCTCTCCCAGCTGTGCGCGGACGGCTGGAGCCGTGCCGACTACCACATGCTTTTTGGGATCGGCAAGCGCGGCCCATACCTTTTCCGTGTCGTCCTTTTCTCTTAAAGCTCCTGTGGGGCATACGGTGATGCACTGTCCGCAGCGAATGCAGGCCACTTTCTCGAGCGGGAGGTCAAACGCGGGCGCTATATGGCTGTCATATCCGCGCTCGTTGGGGCCGATTACCGCGCAGCCCTGATTGGCTTTACAAACCGCGGAGCATCTGCGGCAAAGAACGCATTTGGAATTGTCGCGGATCAGCACCTCGTTAACGTCGACGATCTGAGGAACCTTTGTCTCCTCCGAATATTTATGCTCGTCGCAGCCGTATTCCTTTGAGAGCTGCTGAAGCTCGCAGTTCTGGCTTCTTACGCAGGACAGGCAGTCCTTCCTGTGGTTTGAAAGCAGGAGTTCTATTGTGCTTTTGCGGGCTTTTCTGATTTTCGGGGTGTTGGTAAAGACCTCCATGCCCTCGGCAACCGGGTACATACAGGCAGCGCAGGTAGCTCTAGCTCCCTTGACTTCGACTACGCAAACGCGGCATGCGCCGATCGCGTTTATATCTTTAAGATAGCAAAGAGTCGGAATTTCAATGTTTGCAAGTCTAGCCGCTTCAAGAATTGTAGCGTCTTTGGGGGCCTCGACCTCGACTCCGTTTATTTTTAATTTTACAGTATCCATGTCTGTTCTCCCTTCCGCCTTATTTCTTGACAATCGCGCCGAACTTGCACTTCTCAATGCACGCTCCGCACTTTAAGCACTTGGATTTGTCGATAACAAATGGTTTCTTCAGTTCACCGGAAATAGCTCCGGCCGGGCACACCTTCGAGCAGGCGGAGCAGCCTTTGCACTTGTCCGGTAAAATCTCATAGCTTAAGAGGCTCTTGCACACGCCGGCGGGGCATTTCTTATCTCTTACATGCGCCTCGTACTCGTCGCGGAAATAGCGCAGCGTGGAAAGCACCGGGTTCGGCGCAGTCTGGCCGAGCGCGCAGAGCGAGTTCTCCTTGATGTAGTAGCAGAGCTCCTCCATCTTAGAAATGTCGTCCATCGTCGCATTTCCGGAGGTTATTTTCTCAAGCATTTCGTAAAGACGCCTTGTGCCGATACGGCAGGCGGTGCACTTTCCGCAGCTTTCGTCGACGGTAAAGTTCAGGAAGAACTTCGCTATATCGACCATGCAGGTGTCTTCGTCCATAACGATAAGTCCGCCCGAACCCATCATGGATCCGATGGCGATAAGGTTGTCATAATCGATCGGGGTGTCCATCAGAGACGCCGGAATGCATCCGCCTGAAGGTCCGCCGGTCTGCGCGGCCTTGAATTTCTTGCCGTTCGGCACGCCGCCGCCGATTTCCTCGATAATTTCCCGGAGCGTTGTACCCATAGGTATCTCGACAAGGCCGGTGTTCTTTATCTTTCCGACAAGCGCGAAAACCTTCGTGCCCTTGGATTTTTCCGTTCCTATTGAGGAGAACCATTCGGGGCCTTTAAGGATTATCTGCGCGATGTTGGCGTAAGTTTCGACGTTATTCAGTATCGTCGGCACGCCGAACAGGCCCTTAACTGCGGGGAACGGAGGACGGTGTCTGGGCTCGCCCCTGTGTCCTTCAATAGAAGTCATAAGCGCCGTTTCCTCGCCGCATACGAACGCACCGGCGCCGAGCCTGATTTCAAGATCGAAATTAAAACCTGTGTTAAAAATATTCTTCCCGAGAAGTCCGTATTCTTTCGCCTGTTTAATGGCAATTTTTAGACGTGCTACCGCGATCGGGTATTCCGCACGGACATAAATATATCCCTGTTCGGATCCGATTGCGTACGCCGCGATTGTCATTGCTTCGATAACCGCGTGCGGATCGCCTTCAAGAACGGAGCGATCCATAAACGCGCCCGGATCGCCTTCGTCGGCGTTGCAAAGCACATATTTTTTGCCCGCAGGCTGATTCGCCGCAAACTGCCATTTTAGCCCGGTCGGGAATCCGGCGCCGCCGCGTCCGCGCAGCCCGGATGCCTTGATTATATCGATAACTTCCTGCGGTTTCATCGTCGTCAGCACGCGTCCGAGAGCTTCGTAACCGTTGGTCGCTATGTACTCGTCTATGTTCTCCGGGTTAATAACGCCGCAATTTCTGAGAGCTATGCGCATCTGTTTGGCATAAAACTCCGTATCGTTTAATGATTTGATCTGGCCTTCCTGAACTGTCTCCTGATAAAGCAGTCTCTTTACTATACGGCCTTTCAGGATATGCTCCGAAACGATTTCCTTGACGTCGTCCGGGGTCACTCTCGAATAGAAGCTGCCCTCCGGATAAACTATCATTATCGGGCCCAGAGCGCAGAGACCGTGGCAGCCGGTTTGAATAACCTTGACCTCGTTATCGAGGCCGTTTGCTTTAAGCTCCGCCTCAAGGCTCTTAATAATTTTCTGGCTTCCGGACGAGGTACAACCCGTGCCGCCGCAGACCAGAATGTGTGATCTGACCATGTTCATGTGTTACCCTCCTCCTTATTCAGCCGCACCAATCGTATACTCGGCCACGACTTTTCCGTTTACTATGTGATCGGAAACTATTTTAGCCACTTTGTCCGCGGTCATTTTCACGTACGTCACTTTTTCCTGGCCGGGGACATATACTTCAACGACCGGCTCCAGTCGGCAAATGCCGATGCAGCCTGTCTGAGTTACCATTACATGTTCCAGTTTTCTGCGCGCGACTTCATCGACAAAAGCCGCCAGAACCGGACGCGCTCCCGCGGCTATTCCGCAGGTTGCCATGCCTACAACGACCCTTGTGGAATCGGCGCCGCCTTCATTACGGATATTAATGCTGGACTGCACACGCTCCCGTATTGCTTTTAATTCTTCGAGAGATTTCATATATCTAGGCACCTCCATTAAGTTCTTTTTCGTTCTCGTTAACAGTATCCTTCACCCACATAAGAACTTCCGGCGAAGAAATCGGCAGACCGCCCAAAACCGTTTTCATTTCCTCGGTGCTGAGCATAAACCGTTTTTCTCCCACCTGTCTTTTATACGTAAATTCAATCTCCGGGTTTGTAACAACAAGCGATTCCATAGTTTCGGCCATGTTTCCGAGAGGCGCGCGGTCGATGTGCGAGAGGGTGAAAACCGCGTCGATCACGGTGCCCTTTCCGACCTCGCTTTCAATGGAAAAGCTTCCGCCGGTTGATTCCGCGGCAAATTTCAGAAGCGGTATCCCAAGTCCAACTTTTCTTGTGGTTCTGGTGGTCACAAAAGGGTCAGTAACATTTTTCAGCAGCTCCGGCGTCATACCGGCGCCGTCGTCTTTAACCCTGATTTCAAGCCGGTCCTTTTCCTTGTCTTCCAGAACGTCAATTTCAATATGTTTTGCGCGGGCCGCAACGGAATTTTGCACTATGTCCAGTATGTGAAGCGAAAGCTCATTCATCAGGCGTATTTCGCAAGAATTTTCGGCACGTCGTCCGGAACGATTCTTCCGTAGACATCGTCGTTGACGATCATAACCGGTGCAAGGCCGCAGGCGCCGACACATCTGGTCGCGTCAAGGGAGAATTTTCCGTCCTTTGTTATTCCCCCGGCCTCAATGCCGAGAGTTTGCTGCAGGCGTTCGAGTATTTCGCCGGAGCCCTTGACGTAGCAAGCCGTGCCGAGGCAAACGTTTACCTTGTATTTTCCTTTTGGATTCAGCGAGAACTGGCCGTAGAATGTAACAACGCCGTAGACCTCCGAAAGAGACAAACCAAGTCCTTCGGCGATCATAATCTGCACCTCCATGGGCAGATAGCCATAGATTTCCTGTGCCTCCTGAAGTACCGGCATCAGCGCGCCTTCCACATGTTTGTGTTCTTCGATGACGGCTTTTAAGCGCTCCTCCTGCTCTTTAGTCCCGTTAAACGGCACTTCCGTTTTGCGTTTTGCCATGAATGACCCTCCTTGTTGGATTCAGAAATATCAAATCGTTAATTCATTAACAATCGAACACAAAAATAAATTTAAAGTCTTTTATTACTAATAAATTTTGTCAAATCATTAACAATACCACAGGTGATTATAACATATGCCTTACAAAAACACCAGTTTTTTTTCAATATTTTTGCTTTTTTCAGGCTAAAACAGAGGCTCTTGTTTAAGCGCCGACAGAATCGAACGCACGCTTAAGTCCGCGGCCTCAATAAAATTGACGGGGTCCGATATATCACCAAGCGAATGGGCGTCTGAATTTCTCAAAAAGCGTTTTCCGCGAAGCTCCTGGTGTTCCGTTAAAAGCCTGATACTGTCGCAGTCCTTTGAAACCTCAAACGTGCCGAAACCCATCGCGGGGTCGAAAAACGCGAGATTTGCAAGGAGTGAATAAGACGGCCTGTCGATATGCGCCGGAACGGCTATCCCCCCGAAAGAGTCGACAAGCCCGCAGACGTCATAAATCCCTATATCTGCCGCGGCGCCGAGGTATGCTTTCTCATCCGATATTTCGTTGTCGAAGGCGTCCATAACCGTTTGCCTGATTTTTATTCTGGCGGTGCTGCGCGGCAAAATAAGCCTGCTTCTGACAAAGTCCGAGCATAAAAGCGCTCCCTCCTGGGTACTGAACAGGCAAAGCACGTGCACCTCTTCCCTGGTGCAAAGCTCCATTGCGGGAACCGCGGTTATTCCGGCCCGTTTACAGGCTTCCGCCACGGCGGGGCAGTTCAGAGCGCTTTGATGGTCGCTGACTGCAATAGCCGATAAGCCTGCAAGCGCCGCCATATTGGCGATATTGCAGGGGGTCATGTCGTCTTCTGCACATAGAGACAGGCATGAGTGGATATGAAAATCATAAAAGAGCTTCATTTTATCACAGCTCTGGGATCAGACGCGCAATGCTGCAGGCGTCGAGCTCCGAGCGAATCAGCGGGATTCCTTCATTATTGCAGCGCTCAACGAGCGGCGGGTCCGGAACGACGTCTTCGGCGAGCACGACGCAGGAAACGTCCGCAAGCTG
>JAUZPW010000046.1 GCA_030705725.1 Bacillota bacterium | reverse complement strand
TATATGAGGCTTCCCTTTTGACTTCCTCATACGCGTTCTGCGGCGCAAAAGAAATATCCGAACGTTTAACCATAATAAAGTCGTTCAAGCTGTCTCCGATAGCGCAAATCCCACCCGGCCTGATACTAAGCGATTCCGAAAGCGCTCTCAGTGCCTCGCCCTTGTCGACGTTTTTACCCGTTATCTCGAGAAAACAGGGAGACGAATATGTAATACTGAGAAGTTCTCCGTATTTCGCGGTAAAATAGCGCCCCGCTTCCGCAATGCGCTCCGGCGTATGTGCCAAAAAAGCCTTTATCAGCGGAGCTCTAACCTCACTGGTTTCTATAAGCTTTAACTCAACGTTAATATTCCTGTAATGCTCTATCGTCTTTTCGCTCAGCTGTACCGTGAACATTTCGTCCGGCGTGTAAAGCTCGATCCCGATGTCGGGGAAAAGCGCCTTAACGTCGCGTATTATATCCATAAAGCCAAAATCGAGCTCGTTTACCTTCAAAGCCCTGTCCGTTTCCGAATCGTATATAAGACCGCCGTTATAAAGAATGACCGGAGCGTTTATCGGGAGCTCCTTTATATACGCGCCCGCCGCTTTTTTGGTGCGCCCGGTAGCCAAGGTGAAAATACCGCCGTTATTAACAAAATATTCGATTGCCCTTTTATTATGCCCGTCGATTTTAAGCCCGGAATTTAGTAGAGTTCCGTCCAGATCGCTTGCTAAAATAATACCGCTGAATTTACCCATTCCGAATGTTATCCTTTTTTTCAAGAAGTTCTATCACTTTTGCGAAGTATTCAGGCAGAGGCGCTTCCACCCTTATTTTTTCTCCTGTTCTCGGGTGCAGAAAAACAAGCTCCTTCGCGTGAAGGCATTGGCCTCCGAGCTTAAGAGGGTCTTTTTTCGGTCCGTAAACGGGGTCTCCGGCTATCGGATGCCCGATATGCGCCATATGCACGCGTATCTGGTGCGTGCGCCCGGTTTCGAGTACACATTTTACGTATGTGTATCCGTTATAGCGGCGCAGCACTTCAAAATGCGTCACGGCGTTTCTCGGCGACGCGGCCAAAACGCCTGCCGCCATTTTTTTACGGTCAGTTTTATGCCTGCCGACCGGAATGTCGATGGTTCCGCTGTCCTCGCGCAGATTGCCGCATACGACTGCCTCATAAGTCCTTGACAGCGTGTGGTCTTTAAGCTGGGCTGCCAGCTTCTCGTGCGCGAAATCGTTTTTGGCGACGATCAAAAGTCCGCTCGTATCCTTGTCTATTCTATGCACGATACCCGGCCTTATTTCGCCGTTTATCCCGGAAAGCGAATCGCCCAGCCTGTATAAAAGGGCGTTAACAAGCGTGCTGTCCGGATGCCCCGCCGAAGGATGGACGACCATCCCCCGCTCCTTGTTAATAACGCACACATCGTCGTCCTCGTAGCGTATGTCAAGCGGCATATTCTCCGCCGGGACGTTCGTTTTCCTCGGCGCTGGGGGCGTAAATTCCAGGGTCTCGCCGACCGAAAGCCTTTCGTTTTTTTTTGCCGGGCGCCCGTTTATTCTGACATGTTCCCCCAGAAGCAGAAGCTGAGCGGCGTTTCTCGAAAGCCCCTCAACCTGTTCGGTCAAAAACACATCTATCCGCTTTCCCCCGTCTTTTTCCCCAGCCTTAAGCTCCATCTTCCGTCTCTTCTTTTTTCTTTTCCTTCCTGTCGTGAAGGAAAAGAATATACGCTGCAAAAAGCACTCCGCCTACGGTGATAAAACTGTCCGCCACGTTAAAGATTGCAAACCTGATAATTCTTAAATCGAACATATCCACGACGTAGCCCTGCCTCGCACGGTCGATAAGGTTGCCGACGGCGCCCCCGATAACCATGTAAAGCGCGATATTGCCCAACGGGTGCTTTATATAACCCCTGCGGATTAGGACGATTATAAAAGCGAGAATAATAACCGTTACCCCGATAAAAAACCAGCGTCCGCCCTCCATAAAACTGAACGCCGCGCCCGTGTTTTCAGCATAAGTAAGGTTAAAAACATTTTTGATGACAGGCAGCGTTCCAATATTCTTAAGCGAGTGGACGGCCCAGAATTTAACCGCGCGGTCTAAAGCGACGGAACCCGCTATAATCGAAAGTGCAAGAAGCATACGCCCTCCAAAAATCGCGGTACGCCAAAAAGGCGCACCACGTCATATCAAAGCTCTGAAACCACATCCGCGCACCTCTTGCAGAGGGACGGATGCTCTTTGTTTTCGCCGATGTTTTCAGAATATATCCAGCAGCGTTCGCATTTGTCGCCCAAAGCGCGGGATACCTTGACGCCCAGCTTCGTGCCGAAATAATCGAACTGGTCGTCTCCTCCGGCTCCCTCGGCTGTCTCGACCTGCGATACTATAAAAATAGCCGGAAGCATCGTGTTAAGGCTCTTTAAGAAATCAAGCGCCTCGCCTTCGGCGTAAAGCTTGACCTTCGCCTCGAGCGGCTTTCCGATAAGCTTTTCGGCGCGCGCCTTTTCGAGAACGCCGTTTACGTCGTCGCGAAGAGCGACGATTTTAGCCCATTTTTCCGATAGCTCTTCCGAAAATTCATATTTTTCGTCCGGTGTCGGCATGTCGTTCAGTACAACGTGCTCGCGGTTAGCGCCGCTGTGATGCGGCATGGCCTTCCAGATTTCGTCCGAGGTGAAGGCCAGTATCGGGGCCAGCATGCGCACCAGCGCGTCTAAGATCAGGTACATGGCCGTCTGCGCGCTGCGCCGGGGCTTCCCGTCGTGCTGCTCGCAGTAAAGCCTGTCTTTTATGACGTCAAGATAAAAGTTCGACATGTCCACAACGCAGAAGTTGTGGATAGCATGCGAAATAATATGATACTCGTAATTTTCGTACGCGTCTCTTACCTTTTTAATAAGCGCGTTGAGCCTCATAAGAGCCCAGCGGTCAAGCTCCTCCATTTCGCTGACGGAAACCGTGTCGTCGGGGTTAAACCCGTCGAGGTTCCCTAAAATGTACCTTGCGGTGTTTCTGATTTTAAGGTAGTTCTGAGAAAGCTGCTTGAATATCGAATCCGACACTCTGACGTCCACCGTGTAATCGCTCGAAGCGACCCAAAGACGCAGAATGTCCGCGCCGTATTCCTTAATAATTGCCTCCGGCTCCACTGCGTTGCCCAAGGATTTGTGCATGGCCTTGCCCTCGCCGTCTACGACCCATCCGTGGGTAAGAACGGTTTTATACGGAGCTTTGCCCTTAACGGCGACCGACGTAAGCATTGAGGACTGGAACCATCCCCTGTACTGATCTGCTCCCTCGAGATATAAATCAGCGGGCCATTTCGCGTCTTTTTGTTTTTCTAACGCCGCGATATGAGAAGATCCGGAATCAAACCAGCCGTCTAAGGTGTCGGTTTCCTTTGTGAAGTGCTTTCCTCCGCAGTGCGGGCATAAAAAGTTCTTCGGAAGGATTTCCTCTGTCTCTTTTTCATACCAGGCGTTTGATCCGTATTTTCCGAACAGCGCCGAAACCGCCTCGATGGTTTCCGGAGTGCAAACCGGCTTTTTGCAGTCTTCGCAGTAAAACACAGGTATCGGCAGGCCCCAGTGGCGCTGCCGGGAAATACACCAGTCGGCGCGCTCGCGGATCATGCTTATAATGCGATCCTCGCCCCAGCCGGGAATCCACGTAACGTCCCTGGAGGCTTCGACCGCTTTGTCTTTAAAAGCTTCGACGGAACAGAACCATTGATCCGTCGCCCTGAATACGATCGGATTTTTGCATCTCCAGCAGTGCGGGTAGGTATGGTCTATTTTTTTGATAGCCAGAAGCGCGCCCGCTGCTTTAAGATCGTCTATAATAAGCTCGTTTGTTTTGTCGTAATAAATGCCCTCGTATTTTCCGGCGAATTCGTTCATATACCCCTTGCTGTCCACCGGAACTATGACCGGCAGATTGTAGCTGCGGCACGCCACAAAGTCCTCGGCGCCGTGACCCGGGGCCGTGTGCACGCAGCCCGTGCCGGCGTCAAGCGTAACATGGTCTCCGACGATTATAAGCGAATCGCGGTCGATTATCGGGTGGCGGGCGGACATTCTGTCCATATCCGATCCCTTAATTGAGCCCAGAATCTCATAATGCCCGATCTCCGCGGTTTTGATCACGGCCTCTATGAGCTCGTGGGCAATAATATAAATTTCGCCGTTTTCAACTTTAACAAAATCATAAATAAATTCGGGATTGAGCGAGATCGCGACATTTCCGGGAAGCGTCCAGGTCGTCGTCGTCCATATCACGAAATATACGTTTTCGGTCGTGCCGATAAGGCTTTTTATCTTTCCCATGTCGTCTTTCAGGGCAAATTTGACGTAAATCGAATCAACCTTGCTCTCTTGATACTCGATCTCGGCTTCGGCAAGCGCCGTCTCGTCGTGCGGGCACCAGTAAACGGGCTTCATGCCTTTGTAGATATAACCCTTCTGGTACATATCGCCAAAGACCCTGACTTCCTCTTCCTCGAATTCGGGGTTCATCGTAAGATATGGATGCTCCCAATCGCCCAGAACGCCGAGCCTGATAAACTGCGAGCGCTGCTTGTCGACGAAATCCTCCGCGAATTCCTTGCATCTGTTGCGGAACTCGGGTATCGTCATCTTCTTGCGGTCAAGCTTGTTTTTCTTGATGATGGCGCTTTCGATAGGCATTCCGTGGTTGTCCCATCCGGGAACATAAGGCGTATAATAACCGGCCATGGATTTATAACGGTTAATAAAATCCTTCAGGACCTTATTAAGGGCTGTGCCCATATGAATATTACCGTTGCTGAAAGGCGGGCCGTCGTGAAGAATAAATTCTGGCTTTCCCTTGTTTATTTCAGTCAGTTTAGAAAAAAGATCTTCTTCTTTCCATTCCTTCAGTAGCTCCGGCTCGCGCTGCGGCAGCCCGGCGCGCATCGGGAAATCTGTGCGCGGCAGGTTCAGGGTTTTGTTCATATCCTGAGGCATTGGTTTTCTTTCTCCTTTGCAAGCGATCTTCTTAATCGTCGCTTTCTCTATAATCTTTCCCAAATTTAAGGTTTTCAAAATTAAATTTCGGTTTGGGCGTATACGACATTATTTCTCCGGTGTCGTCCCTGTATTCCTTCCCTTTTTCAGGGAGCTTCACCTCATAAACCTTGACTTCCATCCCGTTTTCCTTGCGGCTCTCGGTTTCGACCGCGCTTTTTATCGGAGCCGGTCTCTCAGGCTCCGTAGAGCCGGGACGCTCAGCCGGCTCCGGCTGCTCCGCAGCGGCCGTATTTTCAGCGTCTTTAGCCTCGTCTATTTCGGGTTTTTGCTCTGGCTCCTTTTCTTGCGGAACAAGGAATTCCTGAAGCCTGATTATCCCGTTTTTATGTAAATCGATAAGTTCGGCGATATACCCGTTAGTCGCCGCGCGGGCTTCCTCGAGCCTACGCTCCTCGTTAATTATTTCCTGTTTCAGTGCGGAAATATTTTCCCCCGCGTTCTCTCGTGCCCCCGAGGTCAGAGTTTCCGCCTGCTTTTTGGCTTCGTCGACAATCTCCCTGGCCGTTTTCTGAGCGGTCAGCAGCGCTTTGCGCATTTCGTCGTCGACGCTGCGGTATTCCTCAATTTTCTCAACGAGCACCTTCATTTTTGCTTTCAGCGCCACGTTTTCCCTGTAAAGCATATTGTAATCGGCGGTTAAAGCATCCAGAAAGTCGTCGACGGATGCCATATCATAGCCCCCGAAAACGGCTTTTTCAAATTTTTTCTGTTCTATTTCCTGCGGTGTGAGCAAGGAAAAACCCTCCTTCCGAAAATCCTGAAAAGCCCCGCCCTTAACAGGCGGAGCGGCTTAAATCTCAATAAACGGAAAGCACTTCAAGCAGGATTTCGATTATAAGATACGCCACGATAATTGAAAAATCGAGCGGCATGCTTCTGAGCGTTTGAATTCTCATAAGCAATTTCCTGATCGGAGCCAAAACCGGCTCCGTTGTGAAATAAACGAACGAAAAAATCGGGCCCTGCGAAAAATTGGGGAACCACGATAAAATGGCTCTGACAAAAAGCAGCAGCTCAAGCAGACGCAAGATACTGTAAACGATATAAGTCACGACAGAAGTAATCGTAATCAGCTCAGGTATCCTCCCTTGTTTTTTTGCTCGCCGCTATAAGTAAAGGCCATTGTTTTCAAGCTCGTCAATAAGGTCTCCAAGTATGTCGACATTATACGGAGTAATTATAAAAGTCGAATTCGCGACTTTCTTGATCTTTCCCTCGTTGGCGTAGGCAACTCCGCTCAGGAAATCTACGAGGCGGCGCGCGACGTCCTTGTTGGTCTGCTCTAGGTTCAGAACCACGGTGCGGCGTTCTTTAAGATGATCCGCGATTTCAGCCGCGTTTTCGAAGCGGTCAGGCTTGACCAGAACAACCGAGAGCTGCGTCGTCGCGTTTATGTTAACCACTTTGTTGCTGTTTTTTTTGCCTTCGGAAGGCTGGAATTCTTCTTCCTTTAAGTCTTTGTGGCGCGGCACGAATTCCTCAAAATCGTCGTCGTCCTCGTCTTCGCCCTTTGCCCAGCGTTTGAAATCTTCCATAAAGCCCATATTGTATTTTTCCTCCTTAAGCCTCTCTTTTGCCGAAAATAGCGGTGCCGATCCTCACCATATTAGAACCGCAAAGGATAGCGTCATAATAATCTTCGCTCATGCCCATGGACAGATAATCCATAAAGACATTATCATATTTTTTGGCTTTACTGTCAATAAACACTTGCCTTAATCTTTCAAAATAGGGCCGATTCTGACCCGGGATCTCCTGTTTCGGAGGAATAGCCATAATTCCTCTGACGTTAATCCCGCTGATTTTTGAAACCTGCGGCAGTATTTCGTCAAGCCTCTCGGGTGAAAAGCCGAATTTGCTTTCCTCCCCCGCGACGTTCAGCTCCAGAAGTATATCCTGGGTAACGCCTGCTTTCTGCGCCTGTTTCGCGACCTCGGAAGCAAGGTTTATAGAGTCCACCGACTGAATGAGCTTAACCTTGCCGACGACGTATTTTAACTTGTTCGTCTGAAGATGACCGATAAAATGCACGGGCACCTGCAAATACGCCCCGTCCTCCAGATGTCCGCGAAGCTCCTGAACGCGGTTTTCACCGGCAAAATCGATCTTTCCGGTTCTGAGAGCCTCTTTTATAATTTCGCTTGGCTGTGTTTTTGTGGCGGCCACAAGAAAAACGTCTTTATCCCCGCGCCCCGATCGCAAAGCCGCCTGTGCTATCCTTTCCTTAATCTCCTTTAACCTTTCCGAAAGCACGATTGCGGCATTTTCGTTATAAATCATCCGATTACCTTCTTGTCCTCAAGATCCTTAGCGTTTACGACAATCTCGTCGTAGATCGAAATATCGCTGTCATTCTTGCCTTTCGCGCTGACAACATAGAAGCTGTCGGTCACGAAAAGCCTTTTGATTTCCTTAAAAATCACGCGGTTCCCCGAAATTACAAAAACGCCTTCCTTCCCGTCCTTTAACCTGATCGCCCCTTTCGACACTCTGATGCCTTCGACGCTTTTTTTGATTATATCCACCTGCTGATACCTCATCGAGACAATTTCGTCGTCCATATAATTGCTCTGGAATATAACCAGCGCCTTGCCGTCGCCGTCTTTTTTGATGCGGTCGACGATAGCAGGAACATCGTAGCCGGGCCCCTGTGAAAAACGCAGGCGAACCGTTCTCCCCACAGTCAGGGTATCCGCCTCGTTTTCGCCTATTACCGCCGCAAAATACCAGCTGAACCCGTAAACGATTTTCCCGACCGCATCTTGCAGCTTCTCGGCCGAAACCGATTTTTCGAGGTTCAGGATGGTATCCGTCGAAAGCTTGTCCATGTTTTTAGGATCCAGAAGGCTTTCAAAGCCGTCGACTGTTTTTGAAAAATAACCTGAAACGGGGCTTCTTATATTCTTAATACGCCCGCCGATCTTGTTTTTTTGGTCCTCTCTTTCGGCTTTGAGCTTGTCCAGCGCGTCTTCGTTAAATACTCCGCCCTGCTCGGCTATGGTTCTCCTTATAATAAGCGCGTTTAAGTCTCTCGTTTTACCATACGCGCCGGTCAGGACTCCGGTTTCCGCAGTCTCCGAAAGCTCCTCGATCTGGCTTGTTATAAGGCCGTCTATTTTCGCCGCGTCCATTTTATCAATACTCTGCGATTTTGCATATTCAATGTCGTCGATCTTTTCGTCAAGCTCCTTGGCTTTCCGGCTCAAAGCGGCAGCTTCCTGATCCTCGAAAACATCCGCGACCGCCGAGTTCTTCGCGACCTTTTCGCCCGAGCCGACCGTATATTCGATGATCCCGGGTTTGCCCTCAAGAACCTGTTCGCTTCTGATAAAAAATCCGTCTGCCGAAATCGCGTCGTCAACGGTTATGTACATGGCGTTTTCCGTTTTAATGGGGCTGTTGAAAATAAGATAAACCTGATGTCCGACATATAGAATAAAAAGGGCGCCGGTAATGAAAACGGTAATAAAAAGAAAAAGCGGTTTACGGTTTCTGTTCAATGTTACGGCGTGCCCTCCTCGTGCGCTTCAAACGCGTTCTGAAAATCAACCGGCCTTGCCGGGATTATTGTTGAAATTGCGTGCTTATAAATCATCTGCTGGCGCCCTTCGCTCTCGATAACCACTGTAAAGCTGTCGAATCCCTTAATAAATCCTTTAAGCTGAAATCCGTTTGCAAGGAAAATTGTAACCCCTGTTTTATCTTTCCGGGTCTGATTCAGGAGAATTTCCTGAAGGCTGACTTTTGACTGCATGTAATTTTCCTCCTCTTTTGCTTGCGCGGATTCCGCGCCGCTTCAAAG
>JAUZPW010000045.1 GCA_030705725.1 Bacillota bacterium | reverse complement strand
GTTTCTGACCTTCATCATCTCGTCCTCTGTAGTATTGACGAGGTCTTCCACCGTATTTATGCCGGCACGTTTTAAGCAATTGAACGAGCGGACAGAAAGATCCAACTCCTCAATTGTCATTTCAAGAACTTTATCATGGTGCGTCTCCACTTTTTCAACAACTGTTGAACGCGCGCTGATTTCTTCGGACAGATTGACAAACAAACTCAGAAGATCCGTCAGAATTTTGGCACCGAGCGAAACTGCGTCACGGGCCGATATTGTTCTGTCTGTCCAGACTTCAAGCGTCAGCTTGTCAAAGTCGGTCATATTGCCGACACGGGTATTTTCGACTGAATAATTCACTTTATAAACCGGCGTATAGATTGAATCTACGGGAATAACTCCTATAATCTGCTGAGCCGGTTTGTTGCGTTCCGATGAAACATAACCCCTGCCATGGCTTAATGTCAGCTCCATGGACAGCTTTGCATCGCCCATCAGAGTGGCTATATGAAGCTCAGGGTTCAGGATCTCAACTTCGCTGTCCGCCTTAATGTCTCCGGCACAGACTTCGCCTTCTCCGGCTGCCTCAATATAGACGGTTTTAATTTCGCCTTCCGGGCTGTGGAGCTTTGCTATAATTCCCTTAATGTTTAATATAATTTCGGTAACATCCTCTTTAACTCCCGGAATAACAGAGAACTCATGTTGAATCCCGTTTATTTTAACCGATGTTACAGCAGTCCCGGGCAGTGAAGACAGTAAAATACGCCGGAGTGAATTTCCGAGGGTTGTACCGTAGCCGCGCTCAAGAGGTTCCACAACAAATTTACCGTAGGAACCGTCTTCCGCTATCTCAACACAGTCTATGCGGGGCTTTTCTATCATTAGTTGATACCCTCCTTTTAATCGCGCGGACTTGCCCGCGCTTAATGAACAAAGTTACGAGGGCTGCCTTTACTTCGAATAGAGCTCTACGATAAGATGTTCTTCTACCTCGAAGTCAATATCTTCCCTGTTCGGCAGCCGGGTTACAACAACCTGGCCCTTTTCGGGTTCCCGCGAAAGCCACGAGCAAACAGGCCTTCCCGAGTTTGCCTCGATAACATCCTTCATCTTGTCAGTTGCCAAGCTCTTCTGGGTCAGGGCAATGACGTCCCCCGCTTTCACGAGATAGGACGGAATATTAACCTTTTTGCCGTTTACCGTAAAATGCGCATGGCGGACTAGCTGTCTGGCTTCGGGGCGGGACATTGCAAATCCGGCCCTGTAAACAACGTTATCAAGGCGGCTCTCAAGAATGCGGAGCAAATTTTCGCCGGTCATACCTTGTTTTTTGGTAGCCATCTCAAAATATTTTGCGAATTGGCTTTCAAGGACGCCGTAATATCTCCTAGCCTTCTGCTTTGCGCGGTGCTGGACACCGTATTCGGAAAGCTTCTTTCTCCCTTGGCCATGCTGACCGGGAGCGTAAGCCCTGCGGGACACTGAACATTTATCGGTATAGCAGCGTTCTCCCTTCAAGAAAAGCTTTTCACCTTCTCTTCGGCATAAACGGCATACTGCGTCTGTATATCTTGCCATTTTCTAATTACACCTCCCTAAACTTAAACGCGTCTTCTTTTTGGCGGACGGCAGCCGTTATGAGGAATCGGGGTTACATCTTTAATCATGCTAACCTCAAGTCCTACCGCCTGAAGTGCACGGATCGCAGCTTCACGGCCTGAGCCCGGGCCTTTTACATAGACTTCAACAGTCTTGAGGCCGTGCTCCATAGCAGCCTTTGCGGCAACTTCGGCGGCTGTTTGTGCGGCATACGGAGTTGATTTTTTGGATCCCCTGAAACCAAGTCCGCCGGATGACGCCCAAGAAAGAGCGTTTCCGTTAGTATCGGTGATCGTTACAATGGTGTTGTTAAAGGAGGAGCGGATGTGGGCCGCGCCTTTTTCGATGTTCTTGCGCTCACGGCGTTTTCTCGTTACAGTCTTTTTCTGTGTTTGGGCAGCTTTAGCCATTTATCCTACTCCCTCATTTCTTCTTGTTTGTAATGGTCTTCTTGGGTCCCTTTCTGGTTCTGGCGTTCGTTTTTGAACGCTGACCCCTTACGGGAAGGCCTTTTCTGTGGCGTGTTCCGCGATAGGAGCCGATTTCAACAAGGCGCTTGATATTGAGCGCGGTATCGCGCCTTAAATCGCCTTCCACATGATATTCGCGGTCAATCATTTCACGAAGCTTTGAAATTTCGTCGTCCGTTAAATCTTTGACACGAGTATCCGGATTTATTCCTGTTTTCGCTAAAATATCGTTTGATAGCTTCCGACCGATACCGAAAATGTAGGTTAAACCGATTTCCACTCTCTTTTCGCGCGGAAGATCTACGCCGGCAATACGAGCCATTTAATTACGCACCTCCAGTTTTTAAGTTTAGCCCTGTTTCTGCTTATGTTTGGGATTTTCGCAGATAACCATAACGCGGCCTTTTCTGCGTATAATCTTGCACTTTTCACAGATGGGTTTTACAGACGGTCTCACTTTCATTACTCTCACATTCCTTTCGATAAAAAAGGTCGCTGAGGACAAAACCGTCCTCTTTTACTTTGATCTCCAAATAATCCTGCCGCGGGTCAGATCATAAGGCGACATCTGAATCGTAACCCTGTCGCCGGGCAGAATCCTGATAAAATTCATTCTGAGTTTGCCTGAAATATGAGCAAGTATCTTATGCCCATTGGGCAGCTCAACCTGAAACATTG
Source organism: Bacillota bacterium (assembly GCA_030705725.1). Classification (GTDB taxonomy): domain Bacteria; phylum Bacillota; class Clostridia; order Oscillospirales; family Butyricicoccaceae; genus UBA6114. Next base: position 6,164 of record JAUZPW010000045.1, on the reverse strand, counting down.
CGTTTGGCAGTGATTCTATGACGGTACCTTCGAGTTCTATTACATCTTCTTTTGACAAGCAAAATTACCTCCCCGGTTAATCTGCTTCGCCCGCCGCTTTAATGTGTTCCTCAAGCGACCTGCGCATCTCGCTGTTTGAGACCTTTTCACCATTTCTGAGCCGTAAGGCGGCACGGGTATTGCTTTCTCCGATAAATAGAGTATGCTTTCTCTTCTTTTTTTTCGGCTTCTCTATCCGTCTTAAACGCCCGTCGGCAAGATACAAATAGTCGGGTTCGGCGTGCACCACAAAAAAAAGCCTTTCCCGATCCCGTCCAGTGAGTGACATCACAATATCGGAAATTTTACTTTCCATATTAAATGGCCTCTCCGGCAGTAAGAATTTCCGGTTCTCCTTCGGTAATCAGTATTGTGTTTTCATAATGCGCCGAGAGCTTATTGTCGGCCGTAATAACCGTCCAGCCGTCGTCTAAAGCTCTAACGTGGTAATCCCCCTGGTTAACCATGGGTTCCACCGCAATTACCATACCCGGAATCAGCCTAGGGCCTCTGCCCGGCGTACCGTAATTTGGTACTTCCGGGTCTTCGTGGAGACTTGCTCCGACACCGTGGCCCAAATAATCCCGTACTACAGAAAAACCGTTTTGTTCCACATACGCCTGGACTGCATGTGATATGTCTGAAATTCTCAGCCCTTTTCTGGCGTAGCGGATACCTTCATAGAAGCTCTGTCGGGTTACCTCAATGAGTTTCCTCACCTCCGGGGCGACTTCGCCGGCGGCGTACGTCGCCGCGCTGTCCCCGTGGTAGCCTCTGTAACATGCGCCGACATCGACCTTTACTATATCGCCCTCTTTTATCCGGGTTTTAGCCGATGGAATTCCGTGTATAACCTGTGAATTAACCGAAATGCAAGCTGATCCCGGAAAGCCGCGATAATTAAGAAATGAGGGTTTCGCACCTGCGTCTTCGATAGTTTTCCTGACGATAGCATCGATCTCCCTGGTGGAAACTCCCGGCCGAACGGCTTGGCCGGCAGCTATAAGCGCCGCTTTTGTGATCCGTCCGGCCTCACGCATGAGTTCTATTTCACGTTGCGATTTGATTTTAATCATGTTATTCAATCCCCAGTACCTTTGCAATAAGCTTTTGGCCTTCTTCAACTGTACCAGTTCCCACGATCATTCTCAGTTTGCCCTGCGCTTCGTAATATCCCTTAAGCGGCTCGCTCTGCTCGTGATAGGTATGCAGGCGCTGTCTTACCACTTCGGGCGAATCGTCTTCTCTGACTATAAGCGCATCGCCGCATTTGTCGCATACGTCCGCAATTTTGGGAGGAGCGCTTGATATATGGTATGTCGCTCCGCAGCTCTGGCAGACGCGCCTTCCCGTCATACGCTCTTCAATAACCTCATCCGGAACTTCAATGGAAATGACCATGTCGACATTAGTTATTTTGTCAAGTTCCTCCGCCTGATGCAGAGTACGAGGAAATCCGTCAAAAATGCACCCGTTTGCACAATCCGGCTCCATCAGACGGTCTTTTACCATTGATACGACAACTTCATCCGAAACAAGCTTGCCTGCATCCATAAGGTCTTTAGCGCGAAGGCCGAGGAAAGTCTGGTTCTTAACAGCCTCGCGAAGAAGGTTGCCTGTCGAAATGGATGGAATGGAAAGCGCCTCCATAATATATTCGGCGCGAGTTCCCTTTCCGGCGCCTGGCGCCCCAAGCAAAATGAGTGTCATATTCTTTTCAACCCCTATTCAAGAAAACCCTTGTAATGACGCATTAGCATCTGCGCTTCTATCTGCTGCACAGTTTCGAGCGCAACGCCAACAACGATCAGGATAGATGTGCCGCCGATTGCTATGGAAGAAAGGCCGGCAAATGCACCCATTGCCAAAGGCAGAATAGCAATTACACCCAAAAACAGTGCGCCGATAAACGTTACTTTGCCAAGAACCTTGGCTATAAAATCAGAGGTAGGCTTGCCGGGCCTGAATCCAGGAATAAACCCGCCGTTTTTCCTAAGGTTGTTCGCAACTTCGATGGGATTAAACTGGATTGCAGAATAGAAATAAGCGAACCCGATGATGAGCAGAAAATACAGGATCATGTAAAAAACGCTCCTATAACTGAAAAACTGCTCAAAGCCATACCAGAAAGTGCCGGGTTTCGGATTCAAAAAAGCTGCAATTGTTCCCGGCATCTGAAGAATCGAAGAAGCAAAGATTATAGGCATAACACCCGACATATTGACCTTCAGCGGAAGGTGCGTCGACTGTCCGCCATACATTTTGCGGCCAACAACCCTTTTTGCATACTGCACCGGGATGCGGCGCTCCGAGTTCTGCATCAGTACTACGAAAGCGACCACGGCAAGAGCGACGGCAAGAATCCCGATCGTGCTGATAATATTGATCGTCCCTGCCTGGAACAGCTGAATACCGGCGGTAACCATATCCGGGCCTCTCGAAATAATTCCGGCGAACAGGATAATGGATACTCCGTTTCCTATCCCATATTCCGTAATCTGCTCTCCGAGCCACATAATCAGCGCTGTGCCCGCCGTAAAGCTTAAAATGATAACAACCGCCGCCCATGCGCTCTTGTCATTCAAAATACCGGAGCTTCTGAGCATCGTATAATACGCGAAACCCATAATCAGGCCGATAGCAATAGTTACAACACGGGTTATCGACGCAAGTTTTTTCTGTCCCTCTTCACCGCCGTCTTTCACCATGCGCTCAAGAGCCGGTATCGCCACGGTCAGGAGCTGCATGATAATCGATGAGTTGATGTAAGGAGTGATTGATAGCGCAAAAATGGTGGCCTTGCTAAGTGACCCGCCGGACAAAACGTTAAAATAGCCAAGCAAAGTGTCTCTATACTGGTTAAAAACCGAATTGAGCGCAGTAAAGTTAATATAAGGCACTGGTATTACAGAACCAAACCGGAAAACCATAAGAATGAACATCGTAAAAATCATTCTCTTGCGCAAATCCGGTATACGCCAGGCATTTTTTAAGGTCTCAATCACCTTTATACCACCTCTGCCTTTCCTCCGGCTGCTTCAATTTTCTCTTTTGCGGAGGCAGAAAACGCCGCGGCGCTGACGTTAAGCTTTTTAGTAATTTCACCGCCGCCCAAAATTTTGACTCCGTCAAGAGTCTTTCTGATGATTCCCTTTTCCATAAGAGCTTCTTTCGTGACATTAGCCCCGTCTTCAAAGGAATCAAGTTTTGATACGTTCACCGTAACGTAACGGGTTGCAAAAATATTCGTAAAGCCTCTTTTAGGCAAACGGCGTGCTAAAGGCATTTGTCCGCCTTCAAAACCAGGGCGGACACCGCCTCCGGAACGGGCCCATTGGCCTTTATGACCGCGCCCTGCGGTCTTGCCGTTGCCCGATCCAGTTCCACGGCCTTTGCGGTAGCTTTCCTTAGTTGCGCCGGAAGCCGGCTTTAATTCATTTAATTTCATTTCGCCGTCTCCTTTACTGCACTTCTTCGACGCGCAGCAAATAGCCGATCAAAGCTATTTTGCCTCTCGTCTGTTCGTTGTCGCTCTGAACGGTAAAGTCATTGATTTTTTTGAGCCCCAATGAATTTGCCGTAGCGATGTGCTTTGAATTTCTTCCGGATAAGCTCTTTACAAGGGTAATTTTTAGATTACTCATGAAATAGCCCCCCTTAGCCTAATATTTCGTCTGGTGATTTCCCGCGAAGCTTCGAAACTATCTCAACGCTTTTTAAGGATTTAAGACCTTCGAGCGTAGCGGTGACGACATTCTGAGGATTATTTGAGCGCAGGCATTTTGTACGGATATCCTTAATACCTGCAATCTCGACCACCGCGCGGACAGGTCCGCCGGCAATAACGCCTGTGCCGGGCGCCGCAGGCTTTAACAGCACGCGGCCGGCTCCGAAACAGCCTATTACTTCATGTGGGATTGTCGAGCCTTTGAGCGGAATCCTGACAAGATTCTTTTTCGCGTCTTCGATCCCCTTGCGGATTGCGTCGGGAACCTCGGAAGCCTTGCCAAGGCCAAAGCCGACAATGCCGTTACCGTCTCCCACAACGACAAGCGCAGCGAACTTGAAAATTCGGCCACCTTTAACGGTCTTGGAAACACGGTTTAAGGAAACAACTTTTTCCTGCAGCTCCATTGTGCCGGCGTCTATTCTATCAGCCATTTTTTAGTATCTCCTCCCGATTAAAACTCTAATCCGTTTTCGCGGGCGCCGTCGGCTAGCTCTTTGATACGTCCGTGAAACAGGTAGCCGCCTCGATCGAACACAACGGTGGAAATTCCTTTTTCTTTCGCACGCTCCGCAATGATATTGCCAATCTTCTTCGCAGCTTCCTTGTTGCCGCCGTAAGTGTCAAAATCCTTTTCGGTTGTCGAAGCAGAGGCAATTGTAACGCCGTTTACATCGTCTATAATCTGTGCGTAGATATTTTTTGAACTGCGGAATACGTTCAAGCGCGGGCATTCCGGTGTTCCGGAAATTTTGGCGCGCACTCTAATATGACGCTTCTTACGCTGAATGTTGCTGTCTTTTCTTCCTACCATTTATGCGCACCTCCTTTTACTTTTTCTTTCCGCCGGTTTTGCCTTCTTTGCGGCGGATATGCTCTTCGGCATATTTAATGCCCTTGCCCTTGTATGGCTCCGGCGGACGCTTCTTGCGGATATCCGCCGCAAACTGACCGACCTGCTGCTTATCAGCGCCAAAAACAATGATCTTGTTCGGCGCGGGCACGTCTATTGTGATTCCGGGTTCCTCGTCAATAATTACCTGATGGGAATAACCCAAATTCATAACAAGTTGCTTGCCCTGCTTTTGCGCTCTGTAGCCGACACCGTTTACCTCAAGGTTTCTCTTGTAGCCCTCGGTAACACCGACAACCATATTGTTGATCAAAGTACGGGTCAGGCCATGCAACGCTTTGTGATTCTTTTCATCCGACGGACGGCTAACGGTCAAAACATTATTGTCAAGACTTACTGTCATGTCGGGATGCACCTCGCGGTTTAACGTGCCCTTGGGGCCTTTTACGGTAACGCTCGAACCTTTAACGTCAACCGTTACGCCCGATGGTATGGTAATGGGCATTCTTCCGATTCTAGACATTCACGTTTCCCCCTTACCACACAAACGCAAGAACTTCACCGCCGATATGCTGCGTTCTTGCAGTCTTATCGGTCATGACGCCCTTGGAAGTTGAAATAATTGCAATCCCAAGTCCTTTAAGGACATAAGGAAGCTCGTCTGCTCCGGCGTATACTCTGAGTCCCGGTTTGGATACCCTGCGCATTCCGGATAGAACTTTCTCATGATTCTGACCGTATTTTAACGTTATACGGATCGTTCCCTGTCCGCCGTCGTCGATCAGCTGAAAATTCTTGATATAGCCTTCGTTCATAAGAATCTGAGCAATCGCCTTTTTCATACCGGAAGCAGGAACATCGACCGAATCATGGCGGGCACTCGACGCGTTTCTGATACGTGTGAGCATATCCGCGATCGGATCGGTAATATGCATAAATTATCCTCCTTACAGAAGTTAGAGAGTAAACTCTCCACTTTTCTTGGTATTTTCATAGCGGAACCGTTCCGCACAGAAAATACAGCTTTGGCATTGAATAAAAACCGTGTTTTACCAGCTGGCCTTTCTGACTCCGGGGATCTGGCCTTTATAAGCCAGTTCTCTGAAGCAAATACGGCATATGCCGAAATCGCGCAGGAAAGCATGCGGTCTGCCGCAGATTTTGCACCTGTTATAATGGCGCGAGGAAAACTTCGGATCTCTCTGCTGCTTTAAAACCATCGCTTTTTTAGCCATCTTGCTTTATCCTCCCTTACCTTGAAAACGGGGCACCCATGAGCGCCAAAAGCTCGCGGGCCTCTTCGTCGGTATTCGCGGTTGTGCATATTACGATGTCCATTCCACGAATTTTGTCAATCTTGTCAAATTCTATTTCAGGGAAAATAAGCTGTTCCTTAAGGCCTAAAGCGTAATTGCCCCTGCCGTCAAATGCATTTGCGCTGATTCCTCTGAAATCGCGGACACGCGGAAGGGCCACGTTAAACAGACGGTCGATAAATTCCCACATGCGGCTTGATCTGAGGGTTACCTTGGCTCCGATCGGCAT
>JAUZPW010000044.1 GCA_030705725.1 Bacillota bacterium | reverse complement strand
TTCTATAATGTCGGCGACGTCCTCGCAGGTGTCGCAGCATTTTTCAAGATAATTGAAGGTCTGCCCCCAGGCAAGCACCTCTATTTCGTTTTTGCAGCCGACATAGAGGTTTCTGACGGCATCGGTATAAAGCCGGTCTCCCTCTTCCTCGAGCTGGTTTATTTCGACGATCTGTTCATGCAGCGTAGTGGATTTGCGGAAATTATAGAATTCAGTCAGCGCCGTCCTCAGAGACTCGCAGCACTTGACTATAACCTTCGTCATTTTGAGCGCGTCCTCGCGAACCGAGGTCACGTTGCACATGTACATACGCATCAGAACATCCTCGACGGCGTCCGTCACGCAGTCGATCGCGTCCGCCATAGCCATAATATCTTCCCGCTCGATGGGCGTGATGAATTCACGGGCAAGTTTTTTTATCATGGTGTGCTTGGCCGCATCGCCGCCGTGCTCGATTTCATGCATCTGGATCATCTTCGACTGAAGCTCCTCCACATGGAAATCGTTCATAATATCGTTAAGCAATGTCGCCGCCTTGCAGGAGTACCCCACAAGCTCAACAAAAATATCAAAATAGTTTTCCGCCTGTTTACGTGCCATAAATCCTTCTCTTTTCTCTGTAATATTTTAATGAAATACCCTCATAAATACCCATGCCATAATATATCCTATAGCGCCGCAGCCCGGGAATGTCAGAAGCCAGGCGCTTGCCATTTCGCCTACGATACCCCAGTTGACGCAGTTTATGCGCTTCGCCGCTCCGACGCCCATTATGGCTGTCGTTTTTGTGTGCGTCGTGCTGACGGGCAGTCCGAAAACCGTAGCCAAAAGCAGGCAGAAAACCCCCGCGGCGTCCGCCGCAAAGCCCTGGTGCTTGTCAAGCTTGACCATATCCATGCCGACCGCTTTTATAATTCGGTATCCTCCTATCGAGGTGCCCAGCGCCATTACCGCCGAACACAGAACTATAAGCCAGATCGGAATTATAAATTCCTGTGTCGAGGATTTGCCCTGAGCCAGGAAAATGCCCAGCATAAAAACGCCCATAAACTTCTGTCCGTCCTGAGCGCCGTGCATGAAGGCCATGCCCGCGCCGCCCGCAATCTGCAGGTTCTTGAAAACGCCGAAAGTTTTTCTTCTGTCAAAGCTCCTGCAAAGCCTCTCGATGACTCTTACGATAACGAAGCCGGCCGCAAAGCCGATGACAAGCGAAAGCGCCAGTCCGTAAAGGACCTTCACCCATTCCGACCAGTTGATTCCGCCCATGCCTCCCTGAAGAGCAATCGCGGCGCCCGATATGCCGGCGATCAGCGCGTGGCTTTCGCTCGTGGGTATGCCGAAAACCCATGCGGCGGTAGCCCATAAAACGATTGCGAAAAGTGCCGCGCAAAGGGCAGTCAGAGCGAGGTGTGAATCGCCTCCGAAATCGACCATCTTGTATATGGTCTGCGCCACCGTGGCGTTCACCATCGTCATAACCAATACGCCGAAAAAATTAAAGACGGCGGCCATGAGTACCGCGGCCTTAGGGTCCATCGAGCGGGTGGAAACACAGGTTGCGATAGCGTTCGGCGCGTCCGTCCAGCCGTTAACCATAACAACGGCAAGAGTGAGGATGGTTGTAATTAAAAGCGCGGGGTTTGAAAATAGCTGGGTTACAAACTGGGAAAGTGTTACAGTCATATTCTTTTCTGCTTTCTTCCATTATATTAAACGAACTAAGAATATCATTTTCATGGGATATTTACAACGGTTTTATTGTACATATAAATTAAAACTGACACAAAAATATTATACCAAAAATACAATGATATTGTAAAGATTAAGAGTACGCCAAAGAACATAAACGACTCGGGAAATAACGTTAAGGAAAGGTATTTTTATGAGAACACTGCAAATGGGGATGAAAGGCACCGATGTAATGGAAATACAGGCCCTGCTTGCGAAGCTGGGCTATAATCCCGGGCCGGTCGACGGCGTTTTCGGCCCCAGGATGAAAGCAGCCGTCATAAGATTTCAAAGGAATTTCGGATTAAACGCCGACGGAGTTGTAGGCCCTTCGACGCACCGTGCTCTGGAGCCTTATCTCCTGGGTTACAGCCAGTACATAATCAGGTCCGGCGATACGTTTTTCAATATCGCGAAGCGCTTTAGAACGAGTCTCCCAAGGCTCTTGGCTGCAAACCCGGGCAAAAATCCGAACGACCTGAGGCCCGGCCAGCAGCTGACCGTGCCTTTCGGGATCAATGTCGTAGACACGAATATAAGCTATACATACGAAATTCTGGAGCGCGACGTCGCGGGCCTTAAGGCGCGGTACCCGTTTATCGAGACCGGCGTCGCGGGAAAAAGCGTGCTGAATAAAAATCTCTATTACATTAAGCTCGGCGTCGGGCCGAATCAGGTGTTTTATAACGCCGCGCATCATTCCCTCGAGTGGATAACCTCCCCGCTGCTTATGAAGTTCGCAGAGGAGTTTGCAAAGGCTTATGCGGATGGACGCACGCTTCCGGGCGGCTATTCCCCGCGCCGGATATGGGACGAAAGCAGTATTTATATTATACCCATGGTCAATCCGGACGGCGTCGATCTGGTGCTAAACGGTTTAAGCCCGGATAACCCGTTTTATGAGGATCTTATCCGCTGGAATAAAGGCAGCTCCGATTTCTCGTCCGACTGGCAGGCGAATATCAGAGGCGTCGACTTAAACCATAACTATAACGCCGCCTGGGAAGAATCCAAGGCCGCCGAGCCCGTCTACGGTATCACGGGCCCGGGCCCCACAAGGTATTCGGGGCCGTTCCCGGAGTCCGAGCCCGAGTCGAAGGCTGTGGCCGATTTTACGAGGAATCGTAATTTCAGGCTCGTGCTTGCATACCATACCCAGGGCGAGGTAATTTACTGGGATTTCATGGGCATGGCGCCGCCCGAAGCGAGGACGATAGCCGAGGCCTTCTCGAAAGACAGCGGCTATAAGCTTGACGAAACGGCAGGCATCGCGTCTTACGCGGGCTATAAGGACTGGTTCATAAAGGAATACCGCAGACCGGGCTTTACGATTGAAGCGGGGCTGGGCAAAAACCCGCTTCCGGTCTCGCAGTTCGGCAGGATATATAACGACAATATAAAACTGCTTCTGCACGCGGCGGTTATCTGATTTACCGGCGGTATTGTTTTGAATATATTGACTTATCATTAAAAAAGGAGAGTGACCCAATTTGATTATATATACCGTAAGGCCGGGAGATACCCTTTATTCTGTCTCCCGCAGATTCAACGTATCCATGGAACGGCTTGAGAGCGACAACCAGCTTGAAAACCCGGAGAAGCTCGTTCCCGGCCAGACAATAGTGGTCCTGACGGACAACACCTCGCACACAGTGGCTAAAGGCCAGTCGCTTTATTCCATCGCCAAGGCTTACGGAATCACGTTAAACGAGCTTATAAGCGCAAACCCCGATATAAGAAGCCCCGGAAGGCTTGAGCCCGGGATGGTCATCACGATTCCCTCCCCCGGCCGGAAGCTCGGCACGATTTACGTAAACGGCTACGCCTATCCCGGAATCAACATGGGCCTTCTCAGAAGCGTCCTGCCATATCTTACATATCTCAGCATTTTCAGCACCCAGGCGAGGGCGGACGGAAGCCTTATCCCGATCAACGACGCGCCCGTCATAGCGGCCGCGAGAAGCGGCGGCGTCGCTCCGATAATGGTCGTCACGAACATGGTTGAGGGCTCGGGCTTTTCCAGCGATCTCGGGCACGTCCTGCTTACAAACAAACAGGTGCAAAACGTATTGATAAACAATATAATAGCGACGCTCCGGGAAAAGAACTATTACGGGCTGAATATTGATTTCGAGTACCTTTTCCCCGCCGACAGAGACGATTACAACAGCTTCCTGCGCGATATAACGGTGAGGCTCCATGCGCTCGGTTATATCGTGATGTCCGCCATCGCCCCGAAAATAAGCGCAAACCAGCCCGGCCTGCTTTACGAAGCGCACGATTACCCGGTGCACGGCAGGCTTATGGATCACGTCATCATCATGACGTACGAATGGGGCTATACGAAAGGCCCGGCCATGGCGGTTTCGCCCGTGAACGAGGTAAGGCGCGTGCTGAACTACGCCGTTTCAGCCATGCCTCCCCAGAAAATTCTTCTGGGCATGCCGAACTACGGGTACGACTGGACGCTGCCGTTTGTCCAGGGGTCCTCGGCGCGGCAGCTTACGAATCCCCAGGCGGTTGCGCTCGCCGGTACCGTGGGCGCGCATATAAAGTACAGCCCGACCTCCCAGGCCCCGTTCTTCACTTACTACGACCAGGCGCGCAGGAAGCACGAGGTGTGGTTTGAGGACGCCAGAAGCGTGGACGCCAAGCTCAGGCTTATAAACAGGTACGGTCTCGGCGGCGCTAGCTACTGGACCGTAAACACCAGCTTCCCGCAGAACTGGCTCGTGCTGAGCTCCCTGTACGATATAAGAAAAGTGATCTGACAAAAAAACGGCGGGGAAATTCCCCGCCGTTTTTCAGTTATTCAGCAGCAGATTGGTGATTTTCGGAACTATCTGCTTTTTCCTCGATACGACCCCTTTGAGCGAGAAGCTGTTTTCATCGTTCAGCGGGTTAAAAACCTTTGCCACCATGCCTTTGCGGGTTTCTGAAAAAATAACCTCGGTTTCCTCGTTCATAATGTCCGTAATAATCAATAGCACTATAAAATACCGGCCTTCGGAAACAAGCCTGTTCATGTAGCTCAAAACGGCCGCGCGGATTTTTCTCACGCCCCGCAGGTCGCCCGTGTTAATCTGGCCGATTCCGATATTATAAAGCCCGATAGAATACTCCTTGAAATCGTCCAGAAGAATTTCCTCCGGGGTTTTGTTTTTAAGGGCCGAGCCGGCCTCGAACATTTTCTTCGCGAATTCCTCCTGCATAATCCCGCTTATTTCCGCGAGCCTTCTGCCCGCTTTCAGGTCTGCTTCCGTGCTTGTCGGCGACTTATATATAACGGTGTCCGAAAGTATGGCCGCGCATAAAATCCCGGCGATTTCCCCCGGCGGGGTAATCCCGTTTTCAAAAAACAGGTTCGCGACTATCGTGGCCGTGCTCCCGACAGGCTCGTTTCTATAATAGATTGGGCTTCCGGTCTGAATATCGCCTATCCTGTGATGGTCGACAATCTCGAGTATTTCAGCCTGGTCTATGCCGTTTATCGTCTGCGCCCGCTCGTTGTGGTCGACAAGAATAACCTTTTTCCTGTTCGGCTCGATCATATGGTACCGCGAAATGAATCCGACAAACCGTCCCGAGCCGTCCACGACGGGATAGCTCCTGTATCGGGTCTTGAGCATCTCCTCCCGTACCGCGTCGATATAATCGTCCTGCCTGAAAAGAACCAGCTTTTTTTCCGGCGTCATGAAAAACGTCACCGGCACGCTCTGGTATAAAAGCCGCGCCGTAGTATACGTGTCGTGTTCCGTCACAAGCAGCGTGCAGTTTTTTGCCTTTGCTTTGGCTACGACGCCGCTTCCGACCTCGCTTCCGCAGGTAACAATAACGCAGAAGGCGCCCTCATCGACGGCTTTTTCCTGGTTTTCCTTCCTGTCGCCCGCTAAAACTATGTCGCCTTCTTTAATATACGCGCCGAGCGCGTCGGTCGTCATAGCCGCGATCAGCACTCTGCCCGAGTTTGTAAACGCCCGTCCGGCGTCGTAAACAAGCTTCGCGTCCAGCGTGCGCACGATATTTTCAACCGGCGTGTTGCTCAAAGCCAGCGTGTTGCTCTCGGGCATATTTATATAGGCGTTCGCGATATCCGAAACGGATACGATCCCGCAAAGCCTGTGCCCGTCGCTTACAACGGGCAGGACGCCCGTTTTGCATTCTTTTAAGAGCTGCCACGCTTCTCTCAGCGATATGTCCGTCGTAATGGGCTTTATAATGTCCATTCTCAGGTTTTGTACCTGCGTTTTAACGGTCGGCAGGTATTCGGGCTCCTTTATGCCGAAATAGTCCAGAACAAAAGCCGTTTCGTTGTTTACCCTTCCGATCCTTACGGCCGAGGCGTCAAGCCCAAGCATCCTCTTAAGGTGCGCGTAAGCTATTGCCGAGCAGATGGAATCCGTGTCCGGGTTCCGGTGCCCTGTAATGTATACCTTGTCTTCCATGTTATTTCTCCGCGTCCAGAATATTGAATCCCGCTCACAGGCGGGATTTGTAGTCTTCGTAGCCGAATTCCTTTATTACTTTTATTCCGTCTTTTTCGGTATTGACAGCGATCGAAGGCAGGTTTACTCCGTTGAACATATTGTTCTTAACCATCGTATAATGCGCCATATCGCAGAAAACCACCCGGTCTCCCGGTTTAAGAGGCTCTCCGAACGAGTAATCCCCGATGACGTCTCCGGCGAGGCAGGTCATTCCTCCAAGCCTGTAGGTAAAAGGATTCTCTCCCGGCTTTTTTGCCCCGATAATTTCGGGCCGGTAAGGCATTTCAAGCACGTCCGGCATATGGCAGGCCGCGGAGGTGTCGAGCACCGCCGTTTTCATGCCGTTATCCACAATATCGAGCACTGTCGAAACAAGAAAGCCCGTGTTGAGCGCGACGGCCTCGCCGGGCTCGAGATAAACCTCGACATTGTACTTTTCTCTGAAAAACAAAACCGTGCTGACGAGCGTGTCAATGTCGTAATCCGGCCTCGTTATGTGATGCCCTCCGCCCATGTTGAGCCACTTGAGCCCGCGCAGGTATTCCCCGAATTTCTCATCGAAAACCTTCGCCGTGCGCATCAGCGTGTCTGAGTTCTGCTCGCACATGGTGTGAAAATGAAGCCCGCTTATCCCTGTAAGCTCATCAGGCCTGAAATTTTTGAGCGTCGTGCCGAGCCGGGAGTTTGGGTAGCAGGGATTATAGATCGGGGTCGCGATTTCGGAATATTCCGGGTTAACGCGGATGCCGCATTCCGTGCCCTCGGGCGTTTCATCGCGATATTTTTCCCACTGTGCGAACGAGTTAAAAACAATATGGTCGGCGATTTTGCAAACCTCACGGAATTCGTCTTCCCTGTAAGCGGGGGAATAAACGTGAACCTCTTTCCCCATTTTCTCAAAACCGAGCTTAGCCTCGAAAAGCGAGCTCGCCGTAATGCCGTCGAGGTATTTCCCGATAAGCGGAAAAAGCGAATACATCGAAAATCCCTTGAGCGCCAGCAGAATTCTGCAGCCCGTCCTGTCCCTGACCGAACTCAGCGTTTCAAGGTTTTTTGTTAAAAGTCCCTCGTCGACGACGTAGCACGGCGTCGGGACTTTGCTGAAATCTATCATCCGCCGCTGCCTCAGTCCACTAGTTCGGGCGAAAAGCTCTCCTCAAAGGGGAGCCCGAATTTGTTAAGCGCGTCCATAAACGGATCGGGATCGAATTCCTCGACGTTATAAACGCCGGGCTTTTTCCAGGCGCCGGTCATAATCATCATCGCGCCGATCATCGCAGGCACGCCGGTCGTGTAGGAAATCGCCTGTGAGCCCACTTCCTTGTAGCATTTTTCATGGTCGCACACGTTGTAAACGTAATACGTTTTCTTTTTGCCGTCCTTGACGCCGGTGAAAATACAGCCGATGTTCGTCTTGCCCTTCGTCCTCGGCCCGAGCGACGCCGGGTCGGGGAGCAAGGCTTTCAGGAACTGGAGCGGAATAATCTCCCTGCCCTCGTAAACCACGGGCTCGATGGACGTCATTCCGACGTTCTGCAAAACGCGCAGATGCGTTAGATAGTTCTGCGAGAAGGTCATAAAGAACCTTATGCGCCGAACGCCTTTTATATTAACGGCAAGCGATTCCATTTCCTCGTGGTGCAGAAGATAAATATCCTTCGGTCCGATCTGTGGGAAATTATAAACCTTCTTTATCTCGAGCGGCTCGGTTTCGATGAATTTGCCGTTTTCAAAAAAACTTCCCTTGGCCGTAACCTCGCGGATATTGATTTCCGGGTTGAAATTCGTCGCGAAGGGATAACCGTGGTCTCCCGCGTTCGCGTCGAGTATATCTATGGTATGGATTTCGTCAAAATAGTGCTTCTGGGCGTAAGCGCAGAATACCCCCGACACGCCCGGGTCGAACCCGCTGCCGAGGATGGCCGTAATGCCCGCCTTCTCAAATTTTTCGCGGTATGCCCACTGCCATTTGTATTCAAACTTGGCCACGTCTTTCGGCTCATAGTTCGCCGTGTCGACGTAATGAACTCCCGCGGCGAGACAGGCGTCCATAATGGTAAGATCCTGATACGGAAGGGCGACGTTTATAACGACGTCCGGGCCGAACTTTTTTATAAGGGCGGCTGTGGCTTCGGTATCGTCGGCGTCGAGCTGCGCGGTCTGAATTTTTGTCCGGCCTCCCTGAAGCTTTTCCTTTAGGGCTTCGCATTTAGAAACGGTTCTGCTGGCGATGCAGATTTCCTCAAAAACCTCAGGATTCTGGCAGCATTTATGAACCACAACGCTTGCGACTCCGCCGGCGCCTATAATTAAAGCTTTTCCCATCCTAATCCGTACCTCCAAAGATATTTGTAAAAGCTATTATATAGTTTATACCGTTATTTATCAAGAAAAACAAACGCCGCGCGTTTTTCCCGCCGCGCGGCGTCTCAGCTTGATAAAAACCACCTTGGGGTCGTTCATTCCTTCCGGTAAACCGCGGGCTTAATATACCTGAATTTCGTAAGATTTCTGTTAAGCGATTCCGAATGCCCGATAAAAAGATATCCGCCCTCCTCCGTGCAGTCGTAAATTCTGTTAACGAGAGCTGCGGCCGTTTCCCGGTTAAAATAGATCATAACGTTTCTGCAGAAAACCGTATGGAACTTTTTTCTGAACGGAAATACGGGATCGGTCAGATTGAAT
>JAUZPW010000043.1 GCA_030705725.1 Bacillota bacterium | reverse complement strand
TTTTCAGGCTGGCTGGATTTTTACAGCGACGGCGCAAGGTCGAAGCCCATTTCCGATAAAATCAGAGAGAAGCTTTCTGAAACGGATTTAGGCGGAAGCCCGATCTTGTCTGAAATCTCTGAAAAGCAAGCTTATCTTGACAAACGCTCCGTTTGGATGATAGGGGGAGACGGCTGGGCTTACGATATCGGCTACGGAGGCCTGGATCATGTTATTTCATGCGGCGGCGACGTCAATATATTCGTGCTGGACACCGAGGTTTATTCCAACACGGGCGGTCAGCTCTCAAAATCCACTCCCGCTGGTGCGGTGGCGAAATTTGCGTTTGAAGGCAAGAAAACGGCCAAAAAAGACCTCGGGCTTATGGCGATGACCTATAAAAACGTTTATATCGCTCAGATCGCCATGGGCGCAGATATGAATCAAACGATAAAAGCCGTAACAGAAGCGGAAAGCTATCCCGGGCCGTCGCTTATAATCGCTTATTCTCCCTGCATAAGCCACGGAATAAAGAACGGAATGTCATCGAGCATGCTCGAAGAAAAAAGAGCGGTCGAATCCGGTTACTGGCAGCTTTACCGCTACGATCCGCGTCTTATAAAGGACGGAAAAAATCCTTTCATCCTGGATTCAAAAAAGCCGTCTATTCCGTACAGGGATTTTCTTTCCGGGGAGCTTCGCTTTTCTCAGCTTAAGCCCGAGCTTTCGGAGACGCTGTTTAAGGATTCGGAAGCCGACGCCGCAAAAAGGCTTGAAACCTATCAGAAGCTTTCTAAAAATATATAAAACCAGACAGCTTAAAAAATGCCGGGAAGGAAGCTTTGTTCCTCTCCGGCATTTTTTACTTTTTATTCTCGTCAACGTATTCTTTTGCGTTTTCAACCTGAAGGTCGCTCGGGAGGTTTACGCCGGACAGAGAATCGGATGCTTCGACGTTTGACCATGCGGCTGTTTTGTGCTTTTCGATCGGCTTTTTGAAACGAAAACTGAATTTCAATCAAAACACCTCTTTCCCGTATATTATTTTCTGCCGGCTGCATCAAAAATATATGCGGAAGAAATACCAAATTTTAACAAATAAATTTTCCTGCACATCAGTTTTCTTATGATTTCGAGTAATTTCGTATTTTTGCGCTTTTATAATTAGCTTAAAAAGAAATAATATAGGAGTGATAAGTGTGGGAGCAAACGCAATAGAAACGCTTCAGAAAGCGCTTAAAAAGAATCCTTCCAGCTGCGACATTCCGGAAAACGCTCAGGAAACCGTGTGTAAACCGAAAGAATCAGAAGATATTAGCATAATTTCAAAGGATACCGTTATTAACGGCTCTTTAATGAATCAGACCAATATTATTGTAAACGGCAGGGTCAACGGAAATATAATATGCAGGGCAAACATCTTTATCACCGGGGTAATAGAAGGAGATATAACCGCCGATTCGGTCACGATCCGCAAGGGGAGGGTTACGGGAAACATAATAAGCGAAAAAACGGTTAACATATCGGAGGAAGCCATGATCGAGGGCGATATAAAATGCGACGTCCTGTATCTGGACGGAAATTTGAAAGGCAACGCCTGCGCCGTGACTTCCGCTTCACTGGGAAAGGCCTCGTCGATTCAGGGCAACCTGAACTCCCAGTTCATTTCCGTTAAAGAGGGAGCGGTTTTAAGCGGAGAAATCAGAATTGACAGAAATAAAGATATAAAGGTCGAAATAGAGAGCTTTATGGAAACCGAGCTCAGTGACTGCACTGCATAACGGAAAATATTGACCATACACATGACTGCCCCGATAAAGGGCAGTTTTTTGTTGCCATAAATTCCACCAGGTATTATACTGTTAGCCGTAAAGGAGGCCCAGCATGAAATTTGATACTGTCATATTCGATATGGACGGAACGCTGTTAAATACGCTTGACGATATAACCGACAGCATTAACGAGGCGCTGAAAGAATGCGGCTATCCTGCGCGCGACAGGGAGGAAGTAAAGAGCTTTGTCGGAAACGGCGGCAGACGGCTCGTTTTTCTTGCCTTGCCCGAAGGCGCGGGAGAATGTGAAATCGAGGACTGCCTCGCAAGATTCAGAAGCCGGTATGCCATAAACATGCGCCGTAAAACAAGGCCTTATGAGGGAATAACCGGCCTTCTTTCCGAGCTTAAAAGACTCAAAATTAAAACGGCCGTGGTTTCGAATAAATTCGAACCGTCGCTAAAAGAGCTTTGCAGTGACATTTTTCCCTCGCTTATATCCGTCGTAATCGGCGATTCGGATGGCACGAGGCGCAAACCTGCGCCGGACAGCGTGTTAAAGGCCATTAAGGAACTTGGGTCGCAAAAGGAGCGGACCGTTTATGTCGGTGATTCGGATACGGACGTGGAAACTGCAAAGAACGCGGGCATTGTCTGCGTCGGAGCGGCCTGGGGGTTCAGAGGGCGCGGCGTCTTAGAGGATAAAGGCGCGGATTATATAATCGACGCTCCGGAGGAGCTTCTGGGAATTCCGGGTTTTATAAAATAATAGAAATTCAGCCTGCATAAAAAGCCTGATTTTCAATATTTGATAGAGTATTGGATAAAAATATGATACATTAAAAGAAAAACAAATCATAAAAATAAAACAATAGAAATGAAAGGTTGTGTATTTATGCCGCAGATAATTATCGGCATTGCCGTCGTTTTGATAATCCTATGGTTCATCGGTGCCTATAACGGGCTTGTAAAGCTGCGCAACATGGTGCGTGAGGCTTTTTCGACGATGGATGTCTTTATGAAAAAGCGCTACGACCTGATCCCGAATCTTGTCGAGACCGTCAAGGGGTATGCAAAACACGAGCAGGGAACTCTTGAGAAGGTAATATCGGCAAGGAACGCGGCGGCATCCGCCAAAACGGTCGAAAGCAGGATAGAGGGAGAAAGCGCCCTCACCGGAACACTAAAAACGCTGTTTGCCGTCGCCGAAGCATACCCGGATCTCAAGGCCAACACTAATTTTATGGACCTGCAGAAGCAGCTTCAGAGCGTCGAGGGAGAAATTGCGAACTCGAGGAAATATTATAACGCGGTCGTCAGGGACTATAATATAAAAACCGAGGCGTTTCCGAGCGTTATCGTTGCTAATCTGTTCGGGTTCAGGCGCGAGCCGATGTTTGAAATCGCGGGGGAAGAACGCGCAAACGTTAAAGTGCAGTTTTGATCTGCCCCTACGCCGTCAGGGGGGGAAAATTTTTGAAAAAACATCTTTTATCTTTAAGCAGGCTTATTTTGCTCCTGAGCCTTGCCTTATGCTTCCGTATGCCCGCACGGGCGCAGGACGGAGGATATACGATCACGGGCTACGATATAAATATCGTAATCGGCGAGGACAATACCTATCATGTAACTGAGAATATTACGGCGGATTTTTCCGAAATGCGCCATGGAATTTTCAGGTACATCCCTGTCAGACAGGAAAAGGACTGGAACATAAACGGGGAAAAAGAACACCGCCTATACAGCACTCCGGTTAAGAACATTAAAGTAACCGGAGACAAATACGATATAAGCACCGAGAGTGGAAACAAGGTAATAAAGATCGGCGACCCTGACAAATATATTTCGGGTGAAAAAAAATATACGATTTCCTACGACTATTTGCTGGGCGACGATAAAATTAAGAGCCTTGATTTTATTTACTATAACTTTATTGGCAACGAGTGGGACTGCAGCATCAAAAACGTTGCTTTTTCAGTTACCCTGCCGAAATCCTTCGACAAAAGCAAAATCTGGTTTTATTCAGGCTCATACGGCACAGCCGGCAATGCTCCCGTCAAGTATTCGGTAAGCGGCAACAAAATATCGGGCAGACTTATGACTGAGCTTGCCCCCAACGAGAGCTTAACCATGCAGGTATCACTGCCGGAAGGGTACTATCATTATCCGGCGCCGTTTCCATATGAAACTGTTTTAATAGTACTTGCAATTTTGCTTTTAATACTCACGGTCGTTTTATTCTTGCTTTACGGCAGAGACGAACCGCTTGTCACACCGGTTGAGATAAAGGCTCCCGAGGGCCTGACCTCTGCGGAAGCGGGATATATAATCGACAGTGTTACAGATGATAAGGACGTTGTGTCGCTTATTATTTACTGGGCTTCAAAAGGCCTGCTTTCAATAGAGCAGGAAGAAAAGGACAGTTTCAGGCTCAAAAAGCTCGGCGAGCTGCCGAATGACGCCAAAAATTTTGAACGGCATATGTTCGCCAAGCTTTTTGAAGGCAGGGACGAGGTCAATACTGCCGAGCTTAAGGAAAAATTCTATGAAACGATAGAAACCACGAAGGCGCTCGTAACCGACCATTATTCTACGAAAGACAACAGGCTTTACAGCAGCGGCTCGGTGGCCTTAAGCTGGCTTATAAGGTTGCTCACAGCTTTGCTTTTAGCGTCCTCGCTTTTTATAGCGGTTTACGAAGCGACATACTATCTGGTCGCGGCGCTTGCAGTTGCCGGAATTGGCGTTGCATTCGCATTTCTGCCCGCTTCTTTGCTCGGCAGGACCGTTCTCCGCTGGCAGGGCACAAAAAGCGTCAAGCGCGGCGCCGCAATTGCCGCGGCATCGATCCTGTTTTTTTTGACCTTTATTATTTGCGTCGCTTCAATGGCGGCTCTTGGTATGCCTGCCGCGGGCTTTGCGGTCGCAGCCTCAACCGCCGTTACAACCGTGATAAGCATGTTTATGAGAAAACGGACAAAGCTCGGAAGCGAGCTTTTGGGCAGGCTTTTAGGATTCAAGAATTTTCTTGAGCGCGCCGAAAAGCCGCGTATTGAGAAGCTCGTGCTGGAAAACCCGTCTTATTTTTACGATGTCCTGCCGTTTGCCTACGTTCTCGGCGTTTCCGACAAGTGGGTGAAGAAATTCGAAGGAATCGCGGTTTCTCCTCCCGAATGGTACCGCAGCAGCTACGGAAGTATCGACACGTTTTCTCTGCTCGTTTTCCAGTCCAGCCTTTATCATTCAATGTCAACGATGCGCTCCGCAATGATCTCGCGTCCCGTTGAGCAGATGAATTCCCACGGCGGAAGCTTCGGCGGCGGATTCGGAGGCGGGGGTTTCTCCGGCGGCGGATTCGGAGGCGGCGGGGGAGGAAGCTGGTAAAAGCAAACCGGGCTCTGCTTGGTTCGATTGTTTTGAAAGAGCTAGAATAATTACTTTACAAAAAAGCGCTTTGAAAAGGTTTAAGCCTATTTCAAAGCGCTTTTATTACGCAGTTCGCCGAATCAGACTCCGTACTTTTTCCAAAGTCCGATCATAACGCCCCAATCATTGACAAGCTCCAGCCCGGCCGGAGAATTCCAGTCTTTTTCAAGGTCCCTGTGGCATTTTTGACCCAGGCCCTCCCGGTCATGGTGGCAGAAACGGCATTCAAGCGGTTCATGGCCCGTACCGAAAAGCTCGCAAAGGCCGTCCGTATAAAAATTGCAGCCCGACGAAGAGCATTCCTGCAGCGCAAAATTCTTTTCGCAGCCACGGAAAGCGGGGGATAAAACGGCAAACTTGTAATCGGGAGATACCTCGAGCATCATGCGCCCCGCAAGGCCTGCCTGAACCGCGCTATCCGCCTCGGCTACCGTCCACCAGCCGGGGCGAAGGCAATAGGCCCTGCAAATATCGCAGCTGCAAGGCTCCGACGGAGGGTATTTCTCACTGAGCGGCGATAAGCACCCAACGCTGACAGTTTTCATTTTTGCATCAATCCCCATGCACCGAATATTTTAATGCAAACATTATTTGGTAAATTATACATCCGGGCAATTCTTAAGTCAAATAATGGCAATAATAAGGCTTGACAATTTAGACAAATAGACTCATAATAGATGCAAATGCGAATCATATGCAACTACGGAGGAAAAATGAAAAACAGGCTGACTATTTTGTTTTTATTGCTTTATTTATCATTAATTTGCACTGGCTGTGCCATTGGGAAAAAGGAGCCCGCGGGCGACGGAAAGCTTTCCGTCTGCACGAGCTTTTATGCAATGTACGACTTCGCTTCAAAAATCGGCGGGGATAAAATTAATATATTGAATATGGTTCCGGCGGGTACCGAGCCTCACGACTGGGAGCCGTCGGCATCGGATATAGCGAATCTCGAAAAGGCGGATATTTTTATATACAACGGCATCGGGATGGAAAGCTGGACCGACAAGGTTTTAAGTTCACTTGAAAACAAGAAACTGACCGCCGTTCAGGCGTCGTCCGGCATAAGCCTGCTTGGCGGGACGGATAAGGGCGACCCGCACATATGGCTGAGCCCTGAAAAAGCAAAACGGGAAATGGAGAACATCAAAAACGCGCTATCTGCGAAGGACCCCGGAAACAAGAACTTCTACGAAGAAAACTATAAAAAATATTCGGCCGAATTCGACGCGCTCGACGGGGAGTTTTGCAGCAAGCTGTCTCCGCTGCCCAAAAAGGACATAGTCGTGGCGCATCAGGCGTTCGGGTATTTATGCGCGGACTACGGGCTTAACCAGATTCCGATAGAAGGACTTTCCGCCGATTCTGAGCCGAACCCGGCCAAAATGGCGGAAATTATAAGTATCGCGAAACAAAAAAAAATTAAGGTGATCTTTTTTGAGGAGCTCGTGAGCCCCAAGGTTTCGGAAACGATAGCCAAAGCCGCGTCGGCCGAGACGAAGGTCTTAAATCCGCTTGAGGGGCTGACAGATGAGCAGGAGGCAAAAGGGGAGGACTATTTTTCTTTGATGCGTGAAAATTTAAGTATGCTTGAAGAGGCGCTAAGCTGATGGAGACGGTTATAAAGGCTCAGGATATAAGCTTCTCTTACGGAGGGGAGCCGATTCTTTACAATATCGGTTTTTCCGTCAACAAGGGAGATTTTATTGCGGTTACGGGAGCAAACGGCTCCGGTAAGAGCACGCTTATGAAGCTTATGTTGGGTGAGATCCAGCTTCAGCGCGGAAATATATGGCTTTTCGGGACGGAGATTAGAAATTTTAAGCACTGGCCGAAAATCGGTTATGTGCCTCAGAACGGAACGGCCAGAGCGGGAGGCTTCCCGGCTACCGCTTTGGAAATCGTGCGCTTAAACCTTTATTCAAATTGCGGTCTGATGCGTTTTCCCACGAAGGCTCTTTATAAGAATGCGGACGAAGCCCTTAAGCTTGTCGGGATGCAGGATTACTCAAAAAGGCTGATAGGCGATATGTCGGGAGGGCAGCAGCAGCGGGTTATGATTGCTAGGGTACTTGCGGGCGAACCGGAACTTATGCTTTTGGATGAACCGACAACGGGGATCGACGCTGAATCCGCTCAGTCGCTGTATATGCTTCTGTCAAAGCTTAACCGCGAGAGAAAGCTGACTATAATAATGATTACGCACGATATCGCGAGGGCGGCTGATTACGTGAACAGGACGCTTTGCCTTGAGGAAGGCTCGATTGTTGAGCTGATGCGTGAACAGATCCTTACCGAACAGTACCACAGGCATAAACATCCCCAAAGGAGCGCTGAAAATAACGATGAGCATATTTGAATTTGAATTTATGAGGAGAGCTTTTATTGTAGGTTTTATACTTGCGCTGATTGTTCCGTGCATCGGAACCATTATTGTGCTGAAAAGGCTCTCGATGATCGGCGATGCGCTTTCGCACGCTTCACTGGCCGGGGTTGCGGCGGGGCTTATTCTGAGCATCAACCCCGTTTTGGGCGCCGCTTTCGCATGCATTCTCGCCGCGTTCGGAATCGAGGCTATACGAAAGAAAATACCTAAATTCTCAGAGATGTCCATCGCAATAATAATGTCGGCAGGAATCGGGCTTGCCGGAGTGCTTTCGGGGTTTGTAAAAAATACCGCAAATTTTAACAGCTTCCTGTTCGGGAGCATCGTGGCAATAAGCGATTTTGAAATGTACTTTGTAGCTGGAATAAGCCTTCTTGTGCTGCTGTCCTTTATTGTTCTTTACCGGGAGCTGTGCTACACGGCTTTTGACGAACTATCCGCGAGACTGTCGGGAGTGCCGGTCAAAACCGTCAATTCCATTTTTACCGTTCTGACAGCCGTTACGGTTTCGGTAGCGGCACGCACCGTAGGGGCACTTATTGTTTCCTCGATGATGGTAGTACCGGTCGCCTGTTCGATGCAGATCGGTAAAAGCTACAGGCAGACGGTACTTTATTCGGTTATGTTTGCAGTTATTTTCACGCTTTCAGGGCTTTTTATTTCATATTACGCGGGGCTTAAGCCGGGAGGCACAATTGTACTCACAGGGGTTTTATGTCTTTTGCTTATAATTATTATTAAAAAGGCCGCGGGAAGGACGGTGCGTCAATGAATAAAACAGAAAATTCAGACTGGCCTGCGGGAATTAAAAGAACAAAGCAGCGCGAGCAGGTATTTTCCATTCTTACGAAGTCGGACGGGCCGTTAAGCGCCATGGATATTTGCTCGCTTACTCAGAAAGATGGGAACGCCGTCTGGCTTTCCACAGTATACAGGATACTTGAGCTTTTTACGCAAAAAGCTCTGGTCGTGAAGACCTCCATGCAGCAAAACGACATGGCGGTATACGAGCTTAACAGGCATGATCATAAGCACTACGCCGTCTGTGTCGGCTGCAACAAGATTATTCCCATTGAGAACTGCCCGATAGAGCGGTTTATTCCGGAAATTTCAGACAGCGGCTTTCACGTTCTGGGACATAAGATGGAACTTTTCGGCTATTGCAGGGAATGTGACTTAAAGCATAGATAAAACAATCATTAAATCGGGAAACGGTATGGACAATCAACTGTTCATACCGTTTTTTGTATTTTTTCCTGCTCCAGGCTAATACTATAGGAAGCCTGGTCCTGCTGGGGGGTATAACCATGTTTGGAGAAAATAAAAAGGGCGGCAATAAAAACGAATGGATAAAAAAACAGAACGCGGAGCT
>JAUZPW010000042.1 GCA_030705725.1 Bacillota bacterium | reverse complement strand
CGCCGACTCAATAGGTAGTCGTTACGGAGGGGGTTTTGTCGCCGCCGACGGCGGGAAGCCCAGCTGCTGCGGCCATCTCAATTACCGCTGTTTTACCTTCTTCGAAAAGGCCGTAAAACGAATGGATTTTATTGAATAACGGACCTGTTACCGAAAGACTTATTTTTTCCCCGGGCAAAGCGTGCAGGAAACTGTCTACGGTGCCCTCACCTCCGTCGGCGATGGGGAGACTTATTACCAGGCAATCCGGAAATGCCGAGAGAATTTCGTCTTTCATAATTTCGCAGATCCGAAGCGAGCTTAAAGTACCCTTAAAAGAATCAGGTGCCAATACAATTTTTTTCATATATATCCCACACCTCCCCGGAGTTTTCTATATTTTAACACGGCACGGCATTTAAGGAAAGACTTCCCCCAAAAAGAAGGTTCTCCTGCTGCAAGGAACATATCCCGATATTAAAAATACCATGAAGTATAGACTTTTATTAAGAGAATACTTCACGGTATTATCTTTATCAGAGGCATTAAACTTAAAAAAAGGCAAATTATATGAGCGAAGTGCTGAAATACCTTTCGACCCGGTCGGGAAGAACTGTGACGATTGTGCTCCCAAGGCCGTATTTTTGTGCCATCTTGACGGACGCCCATACATTTGCGCCGGAAGAGGTGCCGACCAGAATGCCCTGAACTTTAGCAAGGCTCCTAGAGGTGTTTATCGCGTCGTCATCCGTAACCTCGACCACCTCGTCGATAAGACTCACATCCAGCACCTTCGGGATAAATCCGTCGCCGATCCCCTGAATTTTGTGAAGGCCCGGTTCATCGCCCAGCAGCGCGGAGACGTTCTTAGGTTCTACGGCTATTATTTTGGCGCTTTTATTGTGTTCCTTTATAAATTTTCCGATACCGGCAAGCGTTCCGCCGCTCCCCAGGCCGGAAACAAAAATATCGACCTTGCCTCCGGTCTGCTCCCATATTTCGGGTGCTGTGGTAAGGTAATGGATTTTGGGATTGTCCGGATTTTCAAACTGCTGGGGGATAAAAATGTTCGGATCGGCGGCCTTCTGCCGCACTACCTCAGAAACCGAGCCGCCTATGCTTTCCTTCGGATCTGTGAGGATGAGCTCGGCTCCCAGCGCTCTGATTATTTTTTTGCGCTCCTCGCTCATGTTTTCGGGCATTACGATGACAACCCTGTAGCCCTTCTGCACGCCCGCGAGCGCGATGCCGATGCCGGTGTTGCCGGAAGTAGGCTCCATAATAGTCATCCCGGGCTTTAATTTACCGCGGTGCTCGGCCTGCTCGATCATGTATTTCGCAACTCTGTCCTTGATGCTGCCGCCCGGGTTTAAGAACTCCGCCTTGGCATATATGGAAAGCCCCGTCAGCTTCTTAAGGCTCAGAAGCGGCGTGTTGCCTATTAAGTCGAGTACGCTTTCAGTTATCATAAGTTAAATCTGCCTCCCGATTAAAAAATATTTCCATTTTATCCTATAATATGCTAAAATAATATATTAAATATGATACCGCATCAAAAAAATTAAAGCAAGTGAGTTGTTTACTATGTCTTTGGAATTGAATCTTACCGAAGCAGAGAGCTATTTCCACGAGATTGTGTATAAACAAATAGCGGAAAAAGCTCAGAAATCACATCAGGCGCTGTTTAGTGAGGACGCGCCGTTTACCGGCTGGGTTAAGCTGCCGGAGCAGATCGCCGAATCGGAGCTTCTTGATATTGAACAGGCTGCCTCCGAAATCAAAAAATCATCTGATACGCTTGTCGTTATAGGCATTGGGGGATCTTACCTCGGAGCGCAGGCTGCGCTGCAGTTTTTATCGCCGTCAATGAAGAACAGAGGCTTAAAAGCGCCGGAAATCGTTTTCGCTGGCAAGGATTTCAGCGCCGACGCGCTTTCAGAGCTAATGGGATATTTAAAAAACAGGGAATTTTCAATTAATGTGATCTCAAAATCGGGCACAACCATGGAGTCGGCTGTCGCATTCAGGATATTAAAAAACCTTCTTATAGAAAAATACGGCGAGGAGGAAAGCCGTAAGCGAATATATGTCACGACGGACGGAAAATCGGGAAGGCTTCTTGCCTATTCAAAAAAAATGGGCTACCGCCGCTTTATTATCCCGTCTTCGGTCGGGGGGCGGTATTCCGTATTGTCGGCTGTGGGGTTACTGCCCCTTGCTGTGTCAGGAGCGGATATAAGAAAAGTTATTAACGGCGCAAAGGAAGCACTGCTTTTTCTGCGCTCGGAACCGGCGGATAAAAATCCCGCTGTCCTTTACGCCGCCGCCAGAAATTCACTTTATGCCGGAGGCAAGTTCACCGAGATTTTCGCATACTTTGAACCGCACCTTTCATATTTGGCCGAATGGTGGAAACAGCTTTTCGGCGAGAGCGAGGGTAAGGAATACGCAGGCATATATCCATCCTCGGCTCTTTATTCGACAGACCTCCATTCAATGGGCCAGTATGTTCAGCAGGGAAAGCGCGACCTTTTCGAGACCTTTATCGAAATAAAAAATTCAGAAAACAAGGTGCTTTTGCCATATTCCGAGGATGATTTTGACGGGCTCAATTACCTTGCGGGAACGAGCCTGACAGAAATAAACCTTAAAACGATGCGCGCCGTTTCAAGCTCGCATTTCGACGGAGGCGTGCCGATTATAAAAATTTCCATAGAAAGAGCGGATGAATACAGTTTCGGTTATCTTGTCTATTTCTTCGAGCTTTCATGCGGAATTTCCGGATATACTTTGGGCGTAAACCCGTTTGATCAGCCGGGAGTGGAATTCTATAAGAAAAAAATGATCGAACTGTTGACTAACAAATCAAAAGATGTAAAATAATATAAGCCCTGCAACGCCTAATGGGTTGGCAGGGCTAACAAAATGATGCAGAGTAGGCAAGTGTGTGTCTTTAGTGCCGGAGATACAGGGAGTTGATTTCCGGACGAAAAACCGAAAGGTTTGCAGTACATTTGCCGCATCCCGCTGCTGCATACCGGAGTAATGCCTCCTCTATGTGGCTTAAATTTTAGAGGAGGTATTTTTATGTCCTGTTCGCCCTTTTGCAGGGAGTACTGGAAAAGCGCCGCAAAAGAATTAAAAAAGCCCGGTTCTATTGTCTTTGCCGCACTTATGGTTTCACTTTCAGTCGCTGTCGGTTCGTTTTTCATCCCTGTTGGTATAAACCTGCGTATTTATTTTACATTTATTGCTTCCGCCGCAGGGGCGGCGGTATACGGCCCGGTTGTGGCACTTATCTATGGCGTGGCGGCCGACCTGGTCGGATTTTTAATTCACCCCACGGGCGCGTTTTTTCCGGGGTATACTTTGAGCACGATGCTGTCCGCGTTTATTTTCGCTCTGTTTTTCTATAAAAGCAGGATAACCGTTATTAAGGTTTTCTTTGCAAAGCTAACTGTGAATCTTCTTATAAACGTGGGTCTCGGAGCCTTATGGAGCTCAATCCTTTTTGGCAAGGGCTACTATTACTTTCTCGCCAAAAGCATTGTAAAAAACGTTTTGATGCTGCCTTTCGAGGTGGTTATACTTATGCTGATATTAAACTATATACTCCCGACTGTCCAAAACAGAGGAAAGTTCCAGTAAAAGAGGCGAAAAACCGCCTGATGAAACCGTCTGTGGCAAAACGGCGGACGTTCCCTTCGGCAGGCCGCAGCACAGAGAGAGCGTGACGGTTGTGCCTTCGTTTTCACTGCTTTCAAGCATGATCGATCCGCCGTGAAGCGTCATTACGGCTTTAGCCACAGCAAGGCCGAACCCCGCGCCGAAGCGCTTACCGAGAGCCATCGCCGGCGGGGCCGAATAATGCGAGAATGCAAAGGGAAGCTCGGCTTCCGGTATTCCGCACCCGTTATCAAAAATGCGTATTATAATATTATTTCCCTGCTTTTTCAGGTGCAGCGATATAAGGCCGTTTTCCTTAGTATTTAGCATGGAATTTGAAAAAATGTTCAGAATAGCGCGCTCGAGCTTTTCCTTGTCGAAGTCACAGACGATGGGATAATCGGGGCACTCGGTGACAAGGGTTATACCGCGTGCCCTGCAGTGAGGAATCAGCGTATCCGCTATGTCTTTACAGAAAGCCGAAATATCGGAAGACGACGGATTAAGCGACCACTCGTCTGTAAGGCTCCTGCCGAGGTCCGACATATTATTCGTAAGCCTTAAAAGCCGGTGCAGGTTTCTGTTTACTACACCAAGCGATTTCGAGCGCTTTTCCTCAGTCAGGCCCTTAGACGAAAGAACCGAAAACGCCGAAAACAGTGAGGATAAGGCATCCCTTAATTCGCAGCCCGCATAAAACGAAAACTCCGCCCGCGTTTCCTTAAACCCTGCTCCCGGAGACGGAACCGCCGTAATTACAAGATAGCCTATGCAGGGAAGCATCGATAATGTAAGGCGCGAGCCGGAATATTCGGTGTGCAGAGTGATGGGGTTTCCGCAAAATCCCTGCGATATGAGTATAGAAGCGCTGTTATCGTCAATAATGTCATTTATATTCCTGCCCGTTATATCCGAGAGAAAAAATTCTTTTGCCGCGGAGCTGGCAAAGAGTATTCTTCCGGACGACGTGGTAATAACCAGAATTTCATCGAACGAGCCTAATAATTCCATAATTTTAACTATTACAGCCGAGTCTCGGCTTATACTGTCTTTATCCGTCATTAACACCACCTGATTTAAATCGTTTTTGACGCTTTTCTTTGTACTTTTTGCATGAAATGAGGGTAAAATCTTTCATTTTTGTAAAACGATGCTTGCTGATAAAAACGTTTCGTTGTATAATATCTTTGTCTGGTTTTTCAATTTATAAAGGAGGAAATTTTTGTGAGCATTAAAGTTGGCATTAATGGCTTTGGCCGCATAGGCCGGTTGGTATTCCGTGCGGGTATTGCAAATTCGAAGGTTGAATTTGTAGGCATAAACGATCCGTTTATGACCCCTGATTACATGGCATATATGCTGAAATTCGATACAATACACGGAAAATTCGACGGAACAGTAACTTACGACGATTCGTCAATCACCGTAAACGGCAAAAGAATTGAGTTCTTTGCCTGTAAAGAGCCGTCTGAAATTCCATGGGCCAAGGTCGGAGCGGAATATATCGTTGAATCGACAGGCGTATTTACGACCACGGAGAAAGCCAGCGCGCACCTTCAGGCGGGAGCCAAAAAGGTTGTTATTTCAGCACCCAGCGCTGACGCGCCGATGTTCGTTATGGGCGTAAACCAGGACAAGTATGTTAAGGATATGAAGGTTGTATCGAACGCATCCTGCACGACGAACTGCCTGGCCCCTCTCGCAAAAGTAATAAACGACAGTTTCGGCATTACCGACGGACTTATGACCACGGTGCATTCAACCACTGCCACCCAGAAAACGGTTGACTCCCCGTCCAAAAAAGACTGGAGAGGCGGACGCGCCGCTTCCGGCAATATTATCCCAAGCTCTACCGGAGCCGCTAAAGCAGTCGGCAAGGTTATCCCGGAATTAAACGGCAAGCTGACCGGAATGTCTTTCCGCGTACCAACGCTGGATGTTTCCGTAGTTGACCTTACCGTCAATCTCGCAAAACCGGCTACCTACGATGAAATCTGCCAGGCTATTAAGACGGCTTCCGAGGGACCGCTCAAGGGAATCCTGGGCTATACCGATGAAGACGTTGTCTCGTCCGATTTCATCCACGACTCCCGCACCTCCATTTTTGATAAAAAAGCGGGCATAGCGCTTACCGACAGATTCGTTAAGCTTGTATCCTGGTATGATAATGAATGGGGTTATTCAAACAAGGTTTTAGACCTCGTCTGTCATATGTCTAAAGTGGATCACGAATAAAGCCGATTTGATTATTAAACGTCTGTGGATTAATCCGCAGACGTTTTTTTATGCTTTATTTCAGGATATGTTATGACGTGCAAACGGTTCTTGCCCCTTTATCAGAGAATCAGGCAG
Source organism: Bacillota bacterium (assembly GCA_030705725.1). Taxonomy (GTDB): domain Bacteria; phylum Bacillota; class Clostridia; order Oscillospirales; family Butyricicoccaceae; genus UBA6114. The sequence continues at coordinate 2,977 of JAUZPW010000042.1, read as the reverse complement.
ATTTTTTCGGTTCTTCTAAATTTTCGCTTAAATTAATTGCGGGAAACGGGGAAAACTTTTCAGGAACTGATAAAGGGGCGATTTTGATGCGAAAGATTTTTTTTATGTTTTGCACGCTACTTATTGTATCAATGACGGGCCTTCTAGCTTTTTCTTCAAAGGACCGGCTGCTTTCCGGCTTCCAGGAGAAAAGTGGCATTTCAGCGGAAGGAAAAAAAGATTACGCAAAGGCGGTCGAATGCTATAAAAAGGCGCTGATTCACGACTCGTCAAAAACCGGCGCAAGGCTTGGCCTTTGCCGCTCATATCTGGCACAAAACGATTATGCGTCGGCGGAGCAGGCATATCTGGACGGAATCCAGGCCGAACCGGACAATACGGAGTATTATATAGGGCTATCGGCGTTATACGTAAAACAAAGAGAATTCAGCAAAGCCTCACGATTGCTAAACAATATAAAAAGCGATTACGTGAGGATTAAAATCGGATCGATGCGCCCTAAAACCCCGGAAATGCTGCCCGTTCCGGGCAGGTATGAAAAAAGGATCGAAGTAAACCTTAAAAGCGAAAAAGGGAGCCTATATTATACGACGGGAGAAGCTGACGACACCGAAGCAAAAGCTTATACGGACGTTATCGAGCTTGACACCGGAAAAACCGTAATAAAAGCCTTCAGTGTGTCCGGCAACGGGCTTATAAGCGATATTGCCGAGGGTGAATACGACCTCGACAGAATTGTAGAAAGGGCTTATTTTACGGACTCCGGAATCGAGGCAATGGCCAGGGAGGCGCTCGGCAAAAAAGACGGAACCTTTATGACGGACGAGCTTTGGGATATAGAGTCCCTTTCCAATGTTTCAAAAGACGGGGAAATAATCTGCGGAGCGATCGGAAGTTTTAAGGATCTGAAATATTTTACGGGTCTTAAAGAGCTGAAGCTTAAAAAGCTCGAGGGTGAGATTCCGTTAGTCACAGTGCCCGATGGTATTTCCTTAAGCTCGCTGACGCTCTCGGGGTGCTCACTGGGAAACGAAATAATAAACAGGATTTCCTCATTCAGCCTTATAAGAGAGCTTGACCTTTCAGACAATAAAATAGAAAGCCTTGAAGAGCTATCGGCTTTTAAAAATCTCGAAAAGCTCGATATTTCCGGAAATAATATAAGCGACCTTTCAGAGCTGGACGACTTAAAGAAGCTTTGCTATTTGGACGCGGCGGAAAATGCCATACAGGACGTAAGCACGCTTTCAGGTTTACCGGAGTTAAGCTATATTTCCATTTCAGACAACCGCATAAGCGACCTTTCGACGCTTCTTAGCCTTGTTAAGCTCTCGTTTCTGGATGTCTCCAAAAATAAAATACCGGACTTAACCGAGCTTTCAAAAATAAAGGGACTTAAGGGGATCAGGTGCGAGGATAACGCCATAGCCGATCTTTCGCCGTTAAGTTCACTTAAGGATCTTGAGTCTATAGATTTTAAGGACAATCTTATTACTGATATAAGTACGCTTGCTGTATTAAACAGGCTTAAAAGCATAAACCTGAGCGGCAACAGCATTGCGAATATATCACCGCTGTCGAAAAACGATGGTATAACCGAGCTGATACTGAGCCGAAACCGCATAAAGGACATTTCTTCCATAGCCAGCTTAACGAAGCTGTCGCTGATCGATTTACAAGGCAATCCGGTGACGGACTACTCGCCTCTCAAAAAGTGCCAGCAGCTAAAAACAGTATTTGCCGACACGGGAGCGAAGCAGAGTGATGGGACTTTGGTGTCGGGTGCTGTCGAAGGAATACCGGCGGATTAAGGCATAATATCGACTGCATGTGAAAAAATAGCCAAAGAGGGAGGAGTAGCCATGAAAATGACAGCAGCGGAATATCAGAAATTGGCTGAAAAAAAGTCGGCGCCATCGCCTATCGCGAAGAACGTTACAATGGCGTTTTTTGTGGGAGGGGCGATCTGCGCCGCGGGGCAGGGGATATATAACCTTTATCAGTATTTTGGACTTACCGAAAAGCAGTCCGCAACGGCGATGACAATTACGCTTATTTTTATCGGAGCCCTTTTGACCGGGTTAAAAATATACGACAATATTGCTAAATTCGCCGGAGCAGGGACTATCGTCCCGGTCACGGGTTTTGCGAACTCAATAGTCGCGCCCGCCATGGAGTTTAAAAGCGAAGGTTATGTGCTTGGAATGGCGGCAAAAATGTTTGCGATTGCAGGGCCTGTGCTTGTGTTCGGAATAAGCGTTTCCGTTATTTACGGTTTGATTCTTATTCTGTTCGGCCTGGCGTAAGCCGAGGAGTATAATATGGCGGTTAAAAAAACAGGAAAACAGACGATTTGCTTTCAGAACCCGCCGGTTATTACCGGATATGCGTCTATTGTGGGCAAAAAGGAAGGCCAGGGGCCGCTTAAGGAAACATTCGACAGGATTAACGAAGATACGACGTTCGGTGAAACAACCTGGGAAAAAGCCGAAAGCAGGATGCAGAAGGACACGCTGAACCTTGCCGTTCAAAAAAGCGGCATTAGCCTTGAAACACTTGAATTCGTTTTTGGCGGAGACCTCTTAAACCAGTGCATAGGCACTTCTTTTTCCGTAAAAGACAGCGGAGTCCCCTTTTTCGGGCTTTACGGAGCATGCTCGACTATGGCGGAGGGGCTTATACTGGCTTCGTCTATAATCGATGGCGGGTTTGCGGACCATGCCGCGGCGGTTACATCTTCGCATTTTTGTTCGGCTGAGCGCCAATACCGTTACCCGCTGGAATACGGGGGGCAGAGGCCGCCCACCTCGCAGTGGACGGTGACGGGCGCAGGAAGCGTCGTTTTATCGTCATCCGGAAAAGGACCCAAAATTACGCACGCTACGGTCGGGGTTGTTCAGGATCTCGGAATAAAGGACGCCAACAATATGGGCGCCGCGATGGTGCCTGCGGCCTACGATACGATAAGCTCGTTTTT
>JAUZPW010000041.1 GCA_030705725.1 Bacillota bacterium | reverse complement strand
TCAACGCTTTTTCCATGCTTCTCCCTGATGCTGTCGACCGATTCGTGAAGCGCTACCGTTCCTTTCGACAGGAAGATCACATCCTCCAAAACCTGCTCTATATCGGATATAAGGTGAGTGGAAATTATGACAGCCGCGTTTTCATTGTAATTAGTTAAAATAGTGTTCAGGATATAATCGCGGGCGGCCGGGTCGACGCCGCCGATCGGCTCGTCAAGAAGATACAGTTCGGCTTCCCTGCTCATTACGAGAATCAGCTGAACCTTTTCTTTTGTTCCCTTAGACATGGTTTTAAGCCTGTCGTTAGGATTAATATCGAGCTTTGTCAGCATATCGTAAGCTTTTTCGGCTTTGAAATTATCGTAAAAATCGCTGAAGAACCCAATAATGTCGCACACCCTCATCCAGTCGTTCAGATAAGTTCTTTCGGGCAGATATGAAACGATTTTTTTTGAGGCGATTCCCGGTTTTTCCCCGTTAATCAGTATTTCGCCTCCGCTGGGGGTCAAAAGGCCGCTGGCAAGCTTTATAAGCGTGGTTTTTCCGCTCCCGTTGGGGCCCAGAAGCCCGGTGATCCTGCCCCGTTCGACCGTAAGGTCAACGCTCGACAGCGCCTCTTTTTTCAGGTAGCGCTTAACGAGTCCTCTGCATTCCAATATCGGATTCATCAGTTACCCTCCTTCAGGATGTCTTCCATAATAGAGCAAATCTCCGTTTTCTGAAAGCCCAGCTTCTCCATTCTTTTTATGAATTCGCTTACTTCCGTTTTGGCCAGATCGCTTCTTACCCTTTCAATCATCGCTTTATCCTCCGTTATAAATCTGCCGCTGGTGCGCTGCGAAAAAACAAGCTCTTCCCGCTCTAGCTCCGACAGCGCTTTCTGCATCGTATTGGGATTAACGGACGCTTCCGCTGCAAGGTCCCTTACCGACGGAAGCCGTTCGCCCGGCTGAAACACACCCGAAACTATATTGAGCTTAAAAAGCTCCATAAGCTGAAGGTATATAGGCCGCTCATTTGAAAACTCCCATGGCATATTCTCGCCTCCTGTACTATTGTATTATGTGTGTGATACAATAATACAATGGTGTGTTTATTTTGTCAATAGTTTTTTTATTTGTTTTATCCGTTTCCAAGTAATATTCCTAATCATATACTGGCATGAAAGCAAATTAGGGAGGTAATTTCATGCCGCAAGGTAAAAAATATTCATTTTTTCTCGGAGCCAATTCCCCCTGCGGTTTTTATAACGCATTCGATTCCTTTACCGACGACAAAGCGGTCGATCAGTTTTTTATCATAAAAGGCGGGCCCGGCTGCGGCAAATCTTCCTTTATGAAAAAAATCGGAGACCGGCTGCTTGAGTCCGGGGCGGATACCGAATTCATCTATTGTTCATCGGACCCGGATTCTTTGGACGGGATTATTTCTCCGGCTTCCGGAACCGCCATATGCGACGGAACGGCCCCGCATGTCACCGAGCCGAAGTACCCGGGCGCCTTTGAAAATTACATAAACTTCGGCGATTTCTGGGATCCGTCGGCAATCAAAAAAAATCTGGGTGAAATTATCTATACTAACGCCGGAATAAAGGAATGCTACCGTAAAGCGTTCGGTTTTATTTCAGCGGCCGGCAAGGTATCCGACCAGATGTTTGCGGCCGTTCTGCCGATTTGCGATATAAACAAAATTGAGAAACGCACAAAAGGTATTATATCCCGGGAACTTAAAAGCAAACCCTCGGGAGACGGCAGTCTAAAAAAACGTTTTTTGAGCGCCTTTACTCCCGACGGAAACGTATTTTTATCCGATACGGTAAACGGGAATTTCGAAAGGGTCTATAAACTCTCGGATACATATGGTCTCTCGCATTTCATGCTTGCCCCAATAGCTAAGGCCGCGTGCGCATCCGGGCATGACGCTTTCGTTTGCTATTGCCCGCTTAACCCGGAGGGAAAAATCGACCATGTCCTGATTCCTTCCCTCTCCCTGGCATTTATAACGACTAACGACAGCCTGCCTTTAGAAAGCGACCCGGACCGCCACATCAGGCTCGACGCTTATATTGACCACGACCGCTATCTCGACGAGCGCGAAAAGTTAAGGCACTGGAAAAAAACTTTCCACACTCTTCTCGACAACGCAATAGATTCTCTTCACGCGTCAAAGCAGCTGCACGACGATCTCGAAAAGTTCTATGTCCCGGCGATGGATTTTAATAAAGTAAACAGCCTTTTTGACACTCTCTGTCCCGCGATACTCAGTAAGCTCAAATAATAAAGGCTTAATTTTTGTCAGCCGCCCCAAAACGGGGGCGGTTTTTTGTTTACGCGCAAAAAGCTCATCTATGTTGCTCATTTCTTGTCATAATATTGTATTTCATACAATCTATAGTATAATAGTATTATCTTACCATGATTTCAGGAGGACTACCCTGATGAAAAAAAGGTTCCTGTCGTTTTTAACCGCGTTTACTTTGCTGTGCGGTTTGCTGCCCGGCGCCGCCGCCGTCTCGGATATATCTGGTCACTGGGCCAAAACACAGATCTCCCTGCTGTCCGGCAAGGGGATTATGGTCGGAAACGGGTCAGGAATCTACCGTCCGGACCAAAGTATCACACGTTCGGAGTTTGCGGCTTTGATTAACCGCACATTCGGTTTTGCGAAAGAGGACAACTCCGTTACTTTCTCCGATATTTCGGGCGGCAAAAGCTGGAAATCAGAGGCTATAAACCGTGCCGCGGCTTTCGGGTATATGCTCGGCTCAAACGGAAAAGCCTATCCAGACAATAAAATAAGCCGTCAGGAGGCGGCCACCATGCTTATACGCGTTCTGAAGCTCCCTCTTGAAACGGGGAACACGGACTTTAAGGACGACGTAAGCATAGCTTCATGGGCTAAGGATTACATAGCGACCGCCGAGAAATACGGAATATTCACCGCCATGCCGAGCGGAAATTTTGAACCCGCATCGAACTTAAGCCGGGCCCAGGCCGCTACGATTCTGGTGCGGGCTATGGGTGAGCTTTACAATAAAGCGGGCAGATATGAAGGCGGATCGATTTCCGGAAACGCCACAATAAGCACATCCGACATAACTTTGCAGAATACAACCGTTTCGGGCAACCTTTACCTGACAGAAGGCATAGGCGAGGGCACTGTTAAACTCATTAACGTAACCGTAAACGGAATGGTTTTCGTTTCCGGCGGAGGCGAAGGCAGCGGCGTTATAGCGGAAAACTGCACCTTCGGCGGCGATGTATCCGTTTTATACCCTAATAAATATCTGTCCGGCGTACGCTTCGCCGTAGGCGGCTCAACCTCGGTAAAGCGCCTTGCGGTTAAGGCTCCGGCAGTAATTGACAGCGCCTCGCTTTTAGCAGGCGCCGCCGGAATATCCGGCCTGACAATTGATAAATCCTGCACTTCATTAGGCCTTGCCGGAAAGTTCGGTGAAATAGCCCTCGAAGATCCGGCGACCGCCCTCTCAATTGATAACGGCATCATAAATAAGTTAACGCTTTCCAACTCAACTTCCTTAAACAAATATCAGGTTACCGTACTTGAAAAAGGCGTTATCTCAAACCTTAATCTGAATTCTCCGACGGCTGTATCGGGCGCGGGCTCCGTTGATGCCGTCTCCGTCAGCTCCGCCGACTGTACCATTGGCGCTGAAACAAACGTAAATATTAATAAAATAACGCTTATAAACGGCATGTCTATAAAAGTCGGAAGCAATACGCTGATGCCCTACGGTGAGTCCGCCGAGCTTTCAAATATCGTTATCAAAAGCGACAGCAGCTCTGAGGATGAAATTCCTATGGATAAATTCTCCCCTTCCGGCAGAGCCTTCTCGGCGTACTCCGATGCAAAATCCGTGCGGGTCTATCCTTACGCCAAAGACGGAGTGGAAACTGAAATCAAGGTTAACGGCAAAACCGTCAAGAGCGGCTCATTTGTGACCGCCGACACTTCCGCAAAAGGCGCTGTGATAACTTTACAGGTGACAAGCCCCGACAAAAATTCGGCGATTTATACGATTACAATGGCCGAGCTTGTTGAGGCGAAGCTTTCGGCGCTCTCTGTCTACAACAGCGACAATAAGATTTCAACCTTCCTGCAGCCGGCCTTTGATCCGGATGAAACCGAATACACGGTTTATACCTCGGGAACAAACATCAAGATTTCGGCAACGGCCGACAAGGGACAAAGCGTCGGAATAGACGGTTCGGACGCGAAGGCTGATACAGCTTCCAAGACCATTATCCTCGTGTCATCCAAAATCAGCGTCGATATTACGGCGACAAACAGCGTAGGGCAGTCAAAAACCTATACCGTAAACTTAATGAAAAAGCAGACGGGCGGCGCTATATACCGCTCCGGTTCCACCGAGGGCGTCGGCAACAAAGCCGAATGGACTGTCAAACTCAACAGCCCGTCCGAGGGCGACACGTTTTCAATAGACGATAAAACATTTACGGTTGGTGATAGAAAGAACGGCAGCGAGCAGATAAGCGTGTCAAATGCGCTTAGCGATATTGCCAAGGAGTACGCAAATAATACGAAATTCAACGTAAGCGCGGATACGGATAAAAAGACGCTGACATTCGAAAATAAAACTCCCGGCAGCCTCAGCACCTCGATTCCGGTAACCTGCAATATCGGCACCGTCACAAAAAAGGACGGGGTAATCCGGAAGAACGGAATAACTACCCTAGCAGTTACCAGCCTGCCGAAATCCGGAGGCGATCCCGTTGAAATAAATATAAACGACAAAGCATACAGGCTTTGCCCGCTTGCTTCCGACGTCAGCGACAGCTGCGACATTTCGATGGCCGGGGTTACGACGACGGCCCAGGCCGCGACGCTGCTTGAAAAAAAGCTTTCAAACAGCACGACGGGCGGGTTCTCGACTTCCCTTTCCGGCAGCAGCATCGTTATTTCTGCCGGCGAAATCGACGCCCCGGAGATAGAATGCGACAATAGTTACTTTACTGTAAAAATGACGCAAGGCAACGCCGCGACGTCCGAAACATACACGATAAAATTTGATGAAATCAACGAAGGCCAGCTTATAAGCATAACCGTAGACAGCGACTCGACCGATTTTGAAGCGCACGATAACATACTGATTTCAGAAGATTCTGCCGCCGAAGACGTTTCCAAAGCTTTCCTTATATCAGGTAAATTTGATGTTTCCACCGACGGCAGGAATACGCTTCGTTTCCAGAGCAAAATCCTTGGCTCAGCCGGAAACTCGCTTGCATTAAAAACGTCCGGCTTATGCGTTTCAAAAGCCGAACAGACGATTTTCGGCAAGGATACCAAGCTCGGTTCGGCTATTTTAACCGTTTCAAAAACGCCGAAGTACGGAGACGTTTTGAAAATAGACTCGAAAGCCTATATTTTTACAGACGATCCTGACACTGATAACGGCATTGATATATCAGATGCAGGCACAGCGGCCGAGGTTGCGAAAGCTATCAGACAAGCGATCGGCGATTCCGCCAAAGTAACATATGACAAGATAAATATTGCCTCGGAATCAGCCGAGGCTCCTGAGGTTTCGTTTATCTCATCCTGAGTTTTGAGTTATCTTTTATAGAAACAAAAAGCCACTCTTTTTAAGAGTGGCTTTTATGTTATCTGAATTTTTTTTTGTTTTTGCGGGCAGCCTCGGATTTCTTGCGGCGCTTAACACTTGGGCTCTCATAATGCTCTCTCTTACGGAGCTCGGAAAGCACGCCCGCCTTAGCGCATGAACGTTTGAAACGTTTTAAAGCGCTGTCCAAAGACTCGTTTTCCTTGACGCGGACTTCCGACATTTAAATTTCCCTCCCTCCGCGCGCCATCCGGCGCATTTGGAACCACGAATATAAATCTACCAATTTATTATATAAATTTCTAAGCTTATTGTCAAGCTGAGTATTATATTTTCTAGAGAGGCTTAACAACAAAATTCACTATTCTGTTTTTTACGACTATTGTTTTTACTATCTGGCAAGACGACAAGGCAGCCTTTACCCTTTCGTCTGAGAGCGCCTTATCGGAAGCCGTTTTTTCGTCTGAATCCGCGGGTAGTCTGACCGTAGCTTTCAGCTTTCCGTTCAGCTGCACGGCGATTTCTACTTCCTCATCCTTTGTTTTGTTTTCGTCGAAAGCGGGCCATGCGCTTAAGGCAAGCATTTCCATATTCCCGGGAATCGACCACAGCTCTTCCGTGATGTGCGGCACAAACGGATTAAGCAGCTTCAAAAATGTATTATATTCGGCGCGGTTTACGCCGTTTTCATAAAAGGAATTAAGCAGTGTCATCAGAGCGGCTATCGCCGTATTGTATTTTAAGTTTTCAATATCCTCTCCGACTTTTTTTATCGTTTTATGCAGTATGGCTTCGTTTTTGGCGCTGTAACAGTCCCCGGAAGCAACCGAATCTGAAAGAGCCCATGTGCGCTCAAGGAAACGGCGGCAGCCTTTAATGGAGGATGCGGACCATGGCGCTGCCTTTTCAAAATCACCGATAAACATCTCATACAGGCGCATTGTGTCGGCGCCGTATTCCTTCACTATTTCATCAGGATTAACTACGTTCCCGCGGCTTTTTGACATTTTTTCACCGTTTTCGCCGAGGATCATACCGTGGCTCGTGCGTTTCGAATAAGGCTCTTTTGTGGGGACAACCCCAATATCGTAAAGAAATTTATGCCAGAACCTTGAATAGAGCAGATGCAGCGTCGTGTGCTCCATGCCACCGTTATACCAGTCCACCGGCGTCCAATACTCCAAAGCTTCTTTGGACGCGAGCGTGCTTTTGTTGTGTGGGTCCGTATAACGCAGAAAATACCATGATGAGCCTGCCCACTGCGGCATCGTGTCCGTTTCGCGCTTTGCGCTTCCCCCGCATTTCGGGCATTTGGTATTTATCCAGTCGGTTATTTTCGCAAGCGGAGAATCTCCGGTATCAGTCTGCTCGTATGAGCCGATTTCGGGCAGTCTGAGAGGAAGCTCGTCCTCGGGCACGGGCACCCATCCGCATTTTTCGCAGTACACGAGCGGAATCGGCTCGCCCCAATAGCGCTGGCGTGAGAAAACCCAGTCGCGAAGCTTGAAATTGACTTTCGGCGTTGCAATTCCCTTTTCGTTTAAATATTCGGTAATTTTCTTTTTGGCTTCGGCAACCGAGAGACCGTCTAAGAAACCCGAATTCACCATTACGCCCGTTTCGCAGTCGACGAAAGCTTCCTTTTCAATATTTCCGCCCTTAACAACCTCTACGATTGGCAAATCGAACTTCTTTGCGAATTCATAGTCGCGCGTATCGTGGGCCGGGACGGCCATTATAGCGCCTGTGCCGTAGGACATAAGGACGTAATCGGATACAAAAATGGGTATTTCTTTTCCGTTAACGGGGTTTATTGCGCTGACGCCGCAGATTTTCACCCCCGTTTTGTCCTTCGCGATTTCCGTCCGTTCAAAATCGGACTTGTGAACCGCCGTCTCACGGTAAGCCTCAATTTCGCTTATGTTTTTTATTTTACCGCTCCATTTTTCTATATAAGGATGCTCGGGAGAAATTACCATATATGTCGCGCCGAACAGCGTGTCCGGGCGTGTGGTATAAATCCTCAGAATGTCGTTTTCTGTTGTTTTGAAATCGACCTCCGCGCCCGTCGAGCGACCGATCCAGTTTTTCTGTTGTATTTTTATCCGTTCGGCATAATCCACAAGATCAAGATCGTCTATAAGACGCTGCGCGTATTCCGTAATTTTAAGCATCCACTGGCTTTTTTCGCGGCGGACAACCTCGCTTCCGCAGCGCTCGCAAACGCCGTTTACGACCTCTTCGTTTGCCAGCACGCACTTGCAGGAAACGCACCAGTTAACGGGCATTGTCGTTTTGTAGGCCAAACCTTTTTCAAAAAGCTTCAGGAAAATCCACTGCGTCCATTTGTAGTAATCGGGGTCGGTAGTGTTGATTTCCCTTGACCAGTCGAAGGAAAGCCCCAGTGAACGGAGCTGATCCTTAAACCGCGCGACATTCTTCTTCGTAACCTCTTTGGGATGAATATGATTTGCAATAGCAAAATTCTCCGTCGGCAAGCCGAACGCGTCCCAGCCCATAGGGTAAAGAACGTTATATCCCTGCATGCGGCGTTTCCTCGACACTATGTCAAGGGCGGTGTAGGATCTGGGATGACCCACGTGGAGCCCGCTGCCGGATGGATACGGAAACTCCACGAGCGCGTAAAACTTAGGCTTTTTATAATCGTTTCCCGCACGGAAAACCTGCGCCTCTTCCCACTTATCCTGCCACTTTTTTTCAATTGCCGCAAAATCATACTTCATTTTTCTTCAGCCTTCTTTATATCGATGATTTCATCTATCGGAATCTTAGGAGCGTCGTTCCAAAGACGTTCCAAAAGATAAAACTGCCTCGTTTCGTTCAGGAAAACATGAACCAGGATGCTTCCGTAATCAATGAGAATCCAGTTGGCTGAGGCGTAGCCTTCAACGTGATGCGGAACCGTCTCCATATTTTCCTTGAGCTTTTTCATAACGGCATCGGCAATTGATTTTACATGCGTAGTCGACGTGCCCGTGCAGATAACGAAATAATCCGCCAGAACGGTCAGATCCCTGACCGATATTACCGAAATGTCCAAAGCTTTCCGGTCGTCGGCGGCAAGCAATACTTCTTTTAACAGCTTCTGAGTGTCCACCAAATGGCCCCTTTCGTTTAGTTACCTATGGAATCGTCAAACGGCTGATCCCCAGCCGGTTCGTCGCCTTCTTCATCTGCTTTTGCCTTGACATTGCCGTCTGAAGCTTTCGGCGTGTCAAGCTTTTCCGTCGTCTCGCCGCTGCTTTTTCCGGATTTTGCGCCGGACGGCGATTCCTTGGTTTTAGTGGTTTTTGACGAATGCGATTTTTTCCCGACTGATTTCGAAACAGACGCCAGATCTACGACAGTTATATCCGTTATATCCTCAAGGTAAGGATTAAACTTTTCGTTGACGAGCGCAAGCACCTCTTCT
>JAUZPW010000040.1 GCA_030705725.1 Bacillota bacterium | reverse complement strand
TGACCGGAGACCGGTTTATATAAAACTCGCTTTCCCCGGAGCGGTAGTAACGCCTGGTTACGGTTACCTCGTTGTAATCGATATTAAGTATGCGCCTTTCGTTATCTATCGTCAGAGATACTTCGGCGAAGCCCATCGGGCTCCGCTTTCCAGTGCCTCCGAAAATTACGTCCTCCATTTTGGCGCCGCGAAGTGTCTTTGTTGACTGTTCCCCCAAAACCCAACGGATCGCATCGGAAATATTGGATTTTCCGGAACCGTTCGGTCCGACTATCGAGGTCAGTCCCGAGCCGAAATGTATAACGGTTTTGTCAGGGAACGACTTAAATCCCGATAGCTCCAGAGTTTTTAAATACAATCTCAGCGCACCTCACGTAACTATAAATTGCCAATTATTTATTTTATCAATTTCCAGGTCTTAATGCAATCAATATTAGCGCACAACCACGGCAAGCATTTTCGCAGTTTTATCTGAATCGTTAGATACAGAGTGCGATGTCCCGCCGCCGGTAAAAACGGCGTCACCGGGCCTGATTGTTTTTTTGATTCCGTTGTCGACGGCGGTCAGCTCACCCTCGAGCATAAAGTATATTTCGGCGTCCGGGCCGTGCGCGTGCAGCCCGATGGACATGCCCGGCTCAAGATCCAATACGGCGCAAAGCGAGCATTTATCGAGCATTTCCTCCTGTGAAAAGGCGTCGGTGAACCCTATGCCGCCGTTTCCGCCTCTTAAATTCTCGCGTACTCTGCGTTTCATCTCGTCTTTTTTCTTAATCATAATAATTTCTCCTTCACGGTTACAGAATTAACACTGTTATTCCGTTATTATGCCGGTCGAGATCGGAATCCGACCTTAGCTCGGGGCAGATGTCGAGCATCTTCCTTGTGTCGGCGTCAAAGATCGAAAAGCTCTCGCCCGGCACAAACAGGCGTATGGCGCCTTTTCTTTTCTGTGCGCCGAGGTATTTCCTGACCTCCGTTCTTATCCGGCCCCCTGTGCCGGACGAACCGAAGCCGTGAATCAGCTTAAGTGCCGCGATTTTATTAGCCTTGGCCCGGGAAAGCTCAAAAGTAAGATGCCGTATCGCCTGATCGACAAGCGGCATCCCTTCCTCAAGATTTACCGTTTTATAACTTAAGTACAATTTATCGCATCCCTGCCGCAAATTAACGCAAGGCGGGAGCAAGCCCCCGCCCTTAAAACTCAAAAGCCCTTAAACCCTGTCTTTCCCTCTGAAAAAGAGTGCGACCGTGCCAGGCCCCGAATGCGAGCCGATAACCGGCGAGAGCATGTCGATCCTTATATCCTTGACCTTGCAGTTTTCGCGGATCATCTGTGCCAGATATTCAGCCTCGTTTATGCAATCACCGTGTGAAATCGTTATGACCTGATTATCAAGGTCTTCTCCAAGCTCCTTCATTTTTTCAGTAAGGTATTTAAGCGCCTGCTGCCTGCCGCGAACCTTGTCAAACGGAATCAGCTGGCCTTCCCTGTTTGTGTAAAGTATGGGCTTTATTCCGATAAACGTGCCCATAATTGCCGCTGTTTTCGATACCCTTCCGCCGCGGTGCAGGAAATTTAAGTCGTCTACTATAAACCAGTGACAGAAAGTGTGTTTTTCATTCTCGAGGGTTGCGGCGGCCTCTTTAACGCTCATCCCCTGCTTTTTTAACTCAATCGCAAAGCGCACGATCATTCCGTGCCCGCCCGCCGCGCAGCAGCTGTCGATAATGTATATCTCCCTGTCCGGGTATTTTTCTTTAAGTTCCTTTGCCACTATGTAAGCTGTGCTGTAGTTTCCGCTTAACGCGGCTGAAAAGCACACATATAATATATCGCGGCCTTTTTCAAGAATTTCAGTGAATTCATTATATATAGTCTGCATCTCGGCTTGCTGCGTAGTTAAAACGACGCCCTCGCGAAGCTTTTTATAGACTTCCTTTGTGTCAATCGACGCGCCGAAATCGTCTTTATATTCTTTACCTTCCATCACAAGTCCGAAATACATGGGAACAACGCTATTTTCCGCATACTCGTCCTTTGTAAGCTCGCAAACCGTATCCGCAAAGATGATATAATCCTGGTTTTTACCCATTTTATTGTCCTCCGAAGCTTATCCGATTTGTATAGATTATATCCTTTCGCGGTTAGTTTATCAACAGCAATTTCAATACGTTTTGACAATCGTCCGGCCAGGGTCTATAATTTCTAATAACTTGTTTCGGGGAATGATGCTAAATGCCGGAAGACTACAGCGTGAGACAAATTAGGGCCGAACAGGTGCTCCCCTTGAGGAGCCTTGTCTTAAGAGACGGAAAGCCGCTTGACGAGTGCGTTTTTGACGGCGACAGCCTCAAAACAACGCTCCATCTCGGGGGTTTTATTGACGGCTCGCTTGTCAGTGTCGGAACCTTTCTCATAAACCCGCACGAAGGGTTCCAAGGTAAAAATCAGCACCAGCTCAGAGGGCTTGCGACCCTTCCGGAATACCGCGGCAGAAATTTCGGAACACTTTTAATAAAAAGAGCCGAAGAAATTCTTACTTTACGCGAAGCCGAGCTCTGGTGGTGCAACGCAAGGGTTTCCGCGGTCGGTTTCTATAAAAAACTGGGTCTCATAGTTTATGGCGACGAATTCATTATAGAGGGCGTCGGGCCTCACAGAGTAATGTACCGCGTACTGTAAAATTCGCTTAAAACCGCTTTACACGAGCCTAAACTGCTATTAAAATATAGTTACTGCAGATTAAAGGAGAAGATTAATGAGGCTATCATTCACAAAAATGCACGGCATTGGCAACGACTATGTTTATTTCAACTGCCTTGACGGCGAGCTGAAAAATCCCAATGAGCTTTCCGTTTTACTAAGCGACCGTCATTTCGGCATAGGCGGAGACGGCATAATACTAATCCTCCCATCAAAAGTCGCCGATTACAGGATGAGAATGTTCAACGCCGACGGTTCCGAGGGAAAAATGTGCGGCAACGGAATCCGCTGCGTCGGAAAATATATTTACGATAACGGAATAACCAAAAAAACCAGCCTTTTAATTGAAACGCTCGGCGGCATCAAAAAACTGAACCTTGAAATAAAAGACGGCCTTGTGGACGCAGTCGAGGTCAATATGGGAAAACCCGACCTAAAGCCCTCCGATATCCCGGTTCTTTCAGATTCGGAAGATTTTATTAACCGCCCCGTCTCAGTAGACGGGCGCGAATATTTTATCACCGCGGTCTCGATGGGCAACCCGCACGCGGTCATTTTCTGCGACGGTGTTGATTCACTTGACTTACCTGCCATCGGCCCCAAATTCGAAAACAATCCGCTTTTCCCCGAACGGATAAACACCGAATTTGTCGAAGTGCTTGCGGAGGACCATATTAAGATGCGCGTTTGGGAACGCGGCTCGGGAGAAACCCTGGCTTGCGGAACCGGAGCATGCGCTTCGGCCGTTGCCTCCGTATTGAACGGAAAATGCCGCAAGGATACTGAAATTACGGTTTCCCTTTTGGGCGGCGATTTGAAAATCAGATGGCTTGCGGACGGGACCGTTACAATGAAGGGCCCGGCAACAAAGGTTTTTGACGGTGTCATCGACTGCTGAATATCGTCTATACTATAGGTGCTAAACCTATAAATCTTTTTTACCCTACCACAGTAAAATCAGCCGGAGCGACCCGGAAAGAATGGATGATCTAAATGGCAACGATTAACGAAAACTTCCTTAACCTTAAAGAAAGCTATCTGTTTTCAGAGACTGCGGCAAGGATTAAAGCTTTTGAAGAGAAAAACCCGAGCCCCAAAGTGATACGCATGGGGATCGGCGACGTTACTCTCCCGCTCTCCGCCGCGGTTGTCGAAGCAATGGAAAACGCCTGCCACCAGATGGGGCAGCAGTCTACGTTCAGGGGCTACGGGCCGGAGCAGGGCTATGAATTTTTAAGGCTCGCGATTGTCGAATATTACAGCCGCCGGAAGGTTCTCCTGGATACAAGCGAAATATTTATTAGCGATGGGGCAAAAAGCGACATCGGCAATATTACAGACATTTTTTCAAACGATAATATTATAATGATACCCGACCCTGTCTATCCGGTCTACGTAGACTCAAATATTATGCTGGGGCGGAAAATCGAATACATTGACGCGAACGCAGACAACGGGTTCCTGCCGCTTCCCGATTCGCGGCACGCGGACATCGTTTATCTCTGTTCCCCAAATAACCCCACAGGCGCCGTCTATAATAAAGACCAGCTTGCCTTATGGGTTTCCTACGCGCTCAAGAATGACGCCGTGCTGCTTTTTGACGCGGCTTATGAGTGCTTTATCCGCAGCGATTCTCTGCCGCATTCCATATACGAAATCCCCGGTGCCGAGAAATGCGCCATCGAGTTCTGCAGTTTTTCAAAAACCGCCGGCTTTACCGGAACCCGCTGCGGTTATACCGTTATTCCGAAAGCGCTTACCCGCAAATCGAAAACCGGCTCGGATATTTCACTCAATAAGCTCTGGTTAAGACGCCAGACAACAAAGTTCAACGGGGTGCCTTATATTGTACAGCGCGGCGCCGCCGCCGTTTTTTCTGAGGAAGGGCAAAAGCAGGTCAAAAAATCCATCGATTATTATCTTGAAAACGCCAGGATCATAGGCGAAACGCTTAAAAAATGCGGCATCGCGTATTTCGGCGGCGAGAGCTCACCGTATATTTTCCTCGAATGCCCAAACAACATGCCCTCGTGGGAATTTTTCGATTATCTGCTTGATAAAGCCGCAGTTGCCGGTACTCCCGGAGCCGGCTTCGGCAATAACGGCGAAGGCTTCTTCCGCCTTACCGCGTTTTCCACGCGAGAAAATACAATAGAAGCAATGAACCGGATCGCAAATCTTTTCGCTTAAATAAAACTTAAGGGGCTGTAGTAATGTACCGCCCCGGGGCAATCGGACACAAGAAAAAAGGGACTGACGCAGAATATCATTAAATTACGCAGCCTGACGCCGTTTTTCGAGCGGTGTCAGGCTCGTTTTTGTCTGGATGCGCTCGTTGTTGTAGAAATCGATGTAATCGTCTATTAATTGTCTGGCTTCTTCAAAGGTTTTGAGCTTGTGGCGGTAAATACACTCGGTTTTGAGGATTGAAAAGAAATTTTCTGCCATAGCGTTGTCATAGCAATTCCCGCGCCTTGACATGGATGGCGAAATGCCATACTCTTGAGTCAGGGCAAAATATGCTTGTGAGGTGTATTGAAACCCTTGGTCGCTGTGGAGCTGTAACTCTGCGGCGACCGCTTCTTTCCCGACTGCTGCCTTAATGGTATTGAGAACCAGGTTTACGGTTTGCTCTGTACCTGTCCTGTAGGCAACAATGCTGTTATCGTAAAGGTCGCGGATCATAGAGAGATAGAGAACACCCTGTGCGGTATGTATGTAGGAGATGTCCGTAACCCACTTGACGTTAGGCCTGTCGGCTAAGAAATTACGATTGAGCAGGTTTTCGTATTTATGTACTTCCTGGCCCATATATTTATATTTTTTCCGGCGGCGGATCTCCGACAGCAGGCCATATTTGTTCATCACCCGCAATACCGTCTTCGGGTTGAAATACAAGGATTTTTCTCGCATGAGCCAGATGTGGACGCGGCGGTAACCATAGGTCTTCCCGCAGCGCTGCTGGCATTCCGAAATCATTTCAGCAAAATATTGATCATGCTGTGGCTGGTCTTTACGCTTCACGAAATCGTAGTATCCGCTTCTGGATACATTGAAGAATTTGCACATCACGGATATTGGGTACTTCGTCTTTCTGCTATGAATTACATGATATTTTATTGCTGCACTCACTTCCTTCCAACGGCGTGAAGAAAATCCCGCAAAAGCTCATTCTCCATTTTCAGCCGCCTGATCTCATTGTCTTTTTCATTCTCGGTAAGCACGTGTCCCTTCTTCGGACGCCCACGTCGGCAAGGCTCAATTCCTGCTTTCACCCGACGCTTTTTGTTATTTTCTCGAGTCACCATATTCTTTACGCTCTTGAATGGCATTTTATAGATACTTGATAGCTCCCGGATTGATACTCCATCTTGGTTATGCATTCGCATTATCTCATCTATCGTGCTTTGAGGCGTGTTCTGCTTCCCTTTTTCTCGCGGCATGTGAAAAACCTCCTGTCGTAGTTTTATCCTACGACAGGAGGCCTTTTCATTTCAATGTCCGTTTCGCGTGGTGCGGAGCAAAAGTGCAGCCCCTTCTTTTTTTGTTTAGCGGATATTACTTATAGTTTCTCGGTACCCTTTTTGCAACGGAGCAAAACAGCTCGTAGGAGATGGTGCCGGCAAGACCGGCGGCCTCTTCCGCGGGAAGGCAGCAATCCCCGTCGCAGCCGAAAACGGTTGCGGTATCGCCCGCTTTTGCCTCGGGTATGTCGGTAACGTCGAGCATACACCTGTCCATGCAGATTCTGCCGATAATCGGCGCCTTTTTGCCGTGCACAAGCATCGAGCCCTTGCTGGAAAGCGTCCGGTGCAGCCCGTCCGCGTATCCGATTTCCACTACGGCGACGCGTGTTTCCCTCTTGGTCCTGAAAGTGCAGCCGTAGCTGACGGCCACTCCCTCCGGCAGGGTCTTTATCTGTGATATAACCGAGCGCAGGCTCATAACCGGCTTTAAGGAAATATCACCGCGCATTTCTTCGGCGGGATACGACCCGTAAAGTATGATCCCCGGGCGCACCATGTCGAGATGTGTCTCCGGGTAATATACTATCGCGCTGCTGTTTGCACAGTGGCGGATGTCAAATTGCACTCCGCATTCCCCGAGCTTTTTAATGAGGCCCGTAAACCTCTTAAACTGGGTAAGCGTGTACGGATCCTTTTTAACGTCCGCGTTTGCGAAATGCGTGAAAATTCCCTCGGCCTTTATCCCCGGAAGACTGCATGCTTCCTTTATCTGCCGGACGGCGTTATACTCGTCCCTGTCGTCCTGATATATGAACCCAAGGCGCGTCATGCCCGTGTCTGCCTTTATATGTGCTTTGAGCCTGCGTCCGAGCTTTTCCGCTTTCCCGGAAAACTCTTTTGCGCTTTCAAGGTCGAAAACAGTCTGGGTAAGGTCGTTTTCGATAAGCGTATCGGTAAGCTCCGCGGGAGTATATCCAAGGATAAGTATCGGGAGCGTAAGTCCGGCCTTGCGGAGCTCAACCGCCTCGTCGATAGTCGCGACGGCAAGATAGTCCGCGCCGAGCGCGCTCATAAGCCTTGCAGCCCTGACCGCTCCGTGACCGTAGGCGTCGGCCTTTACAACAGCTAAAAATTTGCAGCCCGGGCGGAGCTTCTTCCTTATGCTCTCGTAATTAAAGGCAAGATTGTCGAGCGAAATGTCGGCCCAGGTGCGTTTTAACGTGCTCATTATTTCGCAAGCACCGAATCCGCGCTGACGTAAGGAACGCCGTAAGCGTCGGCTACACCCTTGAAGGTGACCTGGCCCTTGTATGTATTCAGACCGGCTTTCAGCGAGGGATCGCGGCGCATAGCCTCTTCGGCTCCGAGGTCGCAGATTTTCACGAGGTACGGGAGCGTGACGCTCGCGAGCGCGAATGTAGACGTTCTCGCAACGGCGCCCGGCATATTGGCGACTGAATAATGCAGCACGCCGTATTTCTCGAAGCACGGATGGTCGTGCGTTGTGATGTGATCCGTGGTGGCGACACAGCCGCCCTGATCGATTGCGACGTCAACGATGACTGAGCCGGGCTTCATTCCCTTGACCATGTCCTCGGTAACCACCTTCGGAGCTTTCGCTCCCGGAATCAGCACCGCGCCGACAAGCAGATCGGCTTTCGCGGAAGCTTCCGTGCCGTTGTACAGGTTCGAGACAAGCGTCGTAACTCTGCCGTTGAAAATTTCGTCAAGCATCGAGAGACGAGCTCTGTTGACGTCGAGAATCGTTACGTGAGCGCCCATTCCGACTGCCATTTTCGCCGCGTTGAAGCCGACGTTTCCGCCGCCGAATATCGCGACTTCGCCCGGTGCCACGCCGGGAACTCCGCCCAGAAGCGTTCCGGATCCGCCGTTGTTCTTCTGCAGGAAGTTCGCGCCGATCTGAATGGACATCCTGCCCGCCACCTCGCTCATCGGAGCGAGCAGCGGCAGCGACCTGTCAGCAAGCTGCACGGTCTCATAAGCGATGCCTGTGATTTCCCTGTCAAGAAGCGCTTTCGTCTGCTCCGGGTCTGGCGCCAGATGCAGATAGGTAAAAAGCGTCTGTCCTTTTTTAAGCAGCTTATATTCCTGTTCGATAGGCTCTTTTACCTTGTATATCACATCGGCGATGTTAAATACCTCGTCGGCGGTGTCAAGTATCTTGGCCCCGGCTTTTTCGTACTCGCTGTCCGTTATTCCGCTTCCCAGTCCCGCGGATTTTTCGACATACACCTTGTGCCCGTGATGCACCAGCTCAAATACTCCGCCCGGAGTTGCAGATACGCGGTTCTCGTTGTTTTTTCTCTCTTTCGGTACACCGATGATCATTTTTTTATCCTCCTTGTTTTTATGTATGTAAACTTTTATTACACGACTTCTTTATGTATATATTCCGAGGTAAACGCCGCGAGCAGTGTTCCGTATGTCAGCGAGAATTCAATAATGTCTCCGGCTTTTATTTCCTTTTTGCAGTCCGTGACGTCGAGAATCATGTGATCGCTCGAAGCCCCGATAAACTGTATTTTGCCGTCTCGCGGAACGAGATCGGCGCATATGGTGTCCTGCCGCCCGCACGCAACGATCGCGCGTTTTCTGAGCCCTCTGTCCGCAACTTCCGTTTTCTGCCCGAAGGCGTTTAATCCGACCTTGCCGAACGGCACTGACGGCTTGACGATGCATTCTATTACCTCGGTTTTGAGCGTGAACACGTCGTCCGCCATGCCTGAAATCCTGCGTCCGAACGAGGTCTCCCGACCCAAAAGCATCGCTTCCCCGATACGCAGATGGTTTATACCCTTCGGCAGGCGCGACTCGTTCAAAAGATAAATTGACCCCGAATTTCCGCCCGAAACGTACGGCAGCTTTACGTTAAGCCTGTCTTCTATCCTGCGGGCGGCATAAACAAGCCTCCCGAGGTTCTCCTCGTCGGGAATAACGCCGCCGT
>JAUZPW010000004.1 GCA_030705725.1 Bacillota bacterium | reverse complement strand
CGAACTTCTTCAAGGCGTCAAGCATAACGAGCTCCTCGAGCCTTGTTTCGGCTGAAGGCAGCATTTCGAATATTTCGGATATAGTACTCAGGAATATCACGAGCCTGGCTACCCAGACCTCCTTAGCTTCAACTAAAAAGGTCTCGAACGAATCCATCGTGTCTGGCAAGATATACGACAGCTGGGTACGCTCGGGCATAGGCGGCGCGTCCGTCAATGTAACTTACGGCGGCAAGGATTACACGCTGACGCTCGATCCTGATTTCATGCCCGACTCAAACGACGCGTCAAAAAACGCCGTCGACGCCGTTATAGGAGAGCTTAATAAGCAGATAGCTAACACCGACGGCTTAAGCGGAAAAGTAAGCTTTGAAAATATTGACTCTGCAAGCGGCACGATAAGGCTTGTCACGGCAAACGCGGGCGACAGCGTAACGCTAAGCGCCACACAGTATGACAGCAGCAAGAACCTTTTGACGGCTCTCGGCTTTAAGCCCGAGCAGCTGGGCGTGTCCACCGCGGGTTCCATTGCGGCTGCCGCGACAAATGAATCTCTTTTATATAATAATGTAATAGAGTCTGGCTCGAACCTCAAATTTTCAATAGACGGAACCGCCTACACTCTGGACGTCGGTTCAAATATCGATCTGAGCTCCTGCGCCACAAATGCGGCCTCCGCGACCGAGACTGCAAAGTCGCTTCAAAAAATGGTGGATGACGACCCGACCTTAAAGGGAAAGCTCACGGTGACCGCCGACGAAAGCGGAAATATATCGTTCGCGGCCGTAAGCGGAACGCTTTCAGTCACCGGCGGCTCCGAGAACCTGACCCAGGGCCTCGGTCTGAAAAACGTTGACGGGACTTATTCCTCAAGCGGCGCCGTCGACCGCACAAAGCTCCTGTCTTCCTATCTCGGCGACGAGCTTTCCGGCACCTCGCTCACCTTCACTCTCGACGGAGTCAGCAAAAAAATAACCTTTAACGAAAGCGAAAAGGCGAGCTTCGACACAGAGGGAGAGCTTGCGGCATATCTTCAGAGCTCGCTCAACAGCCAGTTCGGCAGCGGCAAAATAAGCGTCGCAAACACAAACG
This sequence comes from Bacillota bacterium, assembly GCA_030705725.1. GTDB lineage: Bacteria > Bacillota > Clostridia > Oscillospirales > Butyricicoccaceae > UBA6114. The sequence continues at coordinate 17,640 of JAUZPW010000004.1, read as the reverse complement.
GCTCCCTGTCGTTTTCAGTGTCCGACTCAACGTCGATTTTGGAATTAAACTCCTCCGACAACGTAAACGTGCTGAGTAAAACCGGCGCTTTGAGGATAGGCGCGGGAGAGTCGAACCGCCTTGAAACATCAAAAACGCTCGACCAGCTTAAAAGTGAAATTCCGGGCCTTACCCCGGGCGCCGACGGCAAATATTCTCTTACCGTAAACGGCCAGAGCTTTACCTTTAACGGAAACACAAAGCTCTCAAGCGTGATCTCCACGATAAACAATTCCGACGCGGACGTTACGGTTAGTTATTCCTCAACCACGGATACCTTCGGGGTGAAGAGTAAGACGGCCGGTACCCAGGGCCAAATCCAAATATCGGATGCCGGCGGCAACCTGGCGGCTTCCCTTTTCGGAACGTCCGGCACGGATTACACTGTCAAAGGCGGAACCAATGCGGTGTTTGACGTGAGCTTCGACGGCGGTAATACCTTCCAGACAATCACCCGCTCGACGAATACCGTAACGCTGAACGACGTTAACTTTACCCTAAACGGCTTAAGCGCCAACGCGACCGATAAAATCACGTTCACCGGTCAGACAAAGACCGACGACCTTTCCGATAAGCTTGTGGATTTTGTAAATGACTATAATAAGATAATCGACGCCGTCAACACCCTGGTCGACGAGAAATATGACAAGGATTATCAGCCTCTTACAGACACGCAGAAAGAGGACATGTCGGAGGATCAGATAAAGGATTGGGAGACCAAGGCTAAAACAGGACTTCTCCGGAACGATTCGACCCTTACTTCGCTGCTTTCCGGCCTCCGTGAGGCGATGACGTCAGTAGTCGATTCCACCGGCACGGCCTTATATCAAGCCGGGATAAGCACGCAGCCTTATGATTACGTGTCCGGCGGCCAGCTTGTTACGGATACCACAAAGCTCAAAACGGAGCTTTCGTCAAATCTTGATGATATAACTAAAATGTTTACCGGCTCCGACGGCATCGCAAGCCGCGTCAAGGCCACTCTTGACAGCTACATTTCGACCTCCTCCACCCATGAAGGTGCTTTGGTTACGCTTGCCGGGACTCCCAACAGCACCACTCCGGACGACTCGGACATAACTAAAAAAATAGGCAGATATGACGACAGTATCAGTAAGCTGAAAGATCAGCTTAAAGATGAAGAGGAACGCTACTGGAATAAATTTACGTCGATGGAAACGGCGCTCAGCGCCCTTCAGAATCAAAGCTCATACCTGACGTCCATGCTGTCGGGATCGTAATATTAAAAAGGAGGCGTTTATCAAATGCCTGAGTTTTCTTCCGTAATGGAATACCAGAAGCAGTCGATAAACACGATGTCGAAAGGCGAGCTTTTAATAAGGCTTTACGACGAACTTCTAAAAAATATCCGCTGTGCGTCGCTCCTTTTTAAGGATAAAAATTCAGACGCTGCAAAAAAATGCACCGGTAAGGTCAGAAGGATCATACATTATTTAAATGAAATACTCGACCGGAGCTACAGCCTTTCAGGTGACCTTGAAAAAATCTACGATTTTCTGAACACGGAAGTTTTCAGGGCCGAGCTTCGCGGGGATCACGAAGCGCTCGATAAAATCGTCCCGCTTGTGCAGGAGCTCCGTGATACCTGGGTTCAGGCAAATAAGCTGAGCCACATGGAAAGCAGCCAAAAAGGGGCGGTATAAATGCCGGCTGAAATCTTGTCCGTCTGTATGGAACAAAAAGTTATCCTGCTTACAAAAATCCTCGACCTGTCAAAGCAGATCGAGGTAAAATGCAAGCAGGAAACGGTCTTGTTGGAGGACTTGCCCGAAAAACGGATGTGTCTGTTAAAACGTATCGAAAAATGCGATGCTCTTGTTAAAAACGCGCTTTCCGAGCTCCCCTTAAATGAAAAAGAACGTCTTTCCCTTATAATGGCCGCAAAAACAGACGGTTTTGAGCTTAGCGGCGGCGAGAAGCTTCTCGCCGGCCTTGCGAAACGTTCAATAAGCCTGTCAAGTGAAATCGTCCGCTTGAACAATAACTCGATAAGAACGCTTAGCCGCGCCCGAGAAAGCCTGCTTAAATCCGGAAATTTAAGAAATAAATTTAATCCGGCAAAGGCATACTAAAAGCTTTTTGTGCCCTTCGCAAAAGATTTAACAACCATGATCCCGGTTTCCGTATAGAAGAACACGGTGCGCCCGTAGTTTAAGCCGATGTCTTCAGCGATAACCGGGATTTTTAGCTTAAATAGGGTGTCCTTGACGGCAATGCTGTTTCGTTCTCCGATGTTGCCGAAACTGTTGTCGTCGGCAACCTCAAACATTTTGGCTCCCCCAGCTATTTTTGCGGTTATGCTTCTGCGCGCCGCGCCCATTTTTTCCATTTTTTCGACCATCAAAGGTATGCATGTGTCAGCGTATCTGAACGGCACTTCATCCGCACGGTGCGCGGGTTTCGTGGGCAGCATTATATGTCCCAGACCGCCTATTTTTTTTCCGGAGTCATATAAACATATTCCGATGCAGGAGCCCAGTGCGTAGGTTACAAACTGCTCCGGGCATTTTGCGATCTGCATGTCGGAAATTCCTATAGTAATAATGTCGGTTCACCATCCAATTCCGAGACGATTCATCAATTTGTTTAGAGATTCCATATCCGGAATCAGGAGCATGTTGGCGTTGATCGTCCGGTTATTGCTTATAAAATCATTTTCTATAAAAATGACCTTGTCCGAAACAGAGCCCATCTCGATGGCGGGCACGGTCAGAACCGCTCCGACCATGTCGACTGTCAGGGCGGGGACGGAGGTTCTTATCGTCATGCCGGAAAGCGTCGAAACCGCGGTCGCGTACGCTGAAACCATGATGTTTCCGATTTCGGCGAGCGCCGAATTTTCAAGGTCCGTAAGCTGATCGAATTTTATTTCCTGCTCGCAGAGCAGCGCTTCCAAAAGCGACTGCACAAAATCCTGATTGATAAGAAAAACCATGATCCCGTTTAAGTCTCCCCGGAGCTTCATAAGTATCGCGACGACCGGGTTTTCGGGCCCGCCGAGAGCGGTGGCGGCTTCCTTTATGTCGAGTATCCTCACCTGAGGCACCTGAAGGTTGACCTCGATGTTCATAAGCTCCGAAAGCGAGGTTGCGGCGTTTCCCGAGCCGATATTTCCGATTTCGCTCAAAACGTCGATATGCTTTTCGTTCAGCTGGTCAAGGTTTTCAATGTCCATTTCATCCACCTCTTTTTAATGATCTACATCGGAGGGCAGAATCGGCGCCGTCACTATTTTTTCAGGATCTGCGTAAAACTTCGTGTGGCTGTAGTCGGACGTCAGCGTCTGCAATACTCCGCCGATGCCGATTCTCGTACCCGCGTAGATTGTTTTCAAAACCACGATTTTATATCCCGACAGCATTCTTTTTGCCATATCCGCCTCGGCGGCTTTTTTTTCAAGCTGCTCGATAAGCGTTTCGAGCCGCTTTTTCTCTTCCGCGGCCATTTTCGCTTTTACTAAAAGGAATTTGTCGTCCCCGGCGTTTGTCAGTGAAAGCATCATTTCATTTGCGGACGCGGTCAGCTCCGAAAGCTGAGACTTAGCCGCGCTCAGTCTCAGCTTTACGTCCTCCGGATCGGTGTCTCCGCATAATATCCGGCTGCATTTTTCGGAAACTATTTCAACTTTCGTTCTGACCTGGTTTTCATTTCCGATGGTACCCGCGTATACCCTGCTTCCGGCCTCGTAGCTGCCGCCTACAATCAGCGCGTTTCTTCCCCTGAGCACGATAGCGCCGCCCGCCTTAACAGTACTGTTCATAAGGACGTCGGCGCAAACATCTCCCTGGCACTCTATGTTCACGTTTTCAAAATACCTTCCGGTCACGTTTCCGCCCGCCTTCAGGTAGCCCTTACCCATGCCGTTCATGCCGTCCGAAATGGTAATGTTGCCGCCCGCAGTCAGGTTTGCGCTCTCTACCATACCGCGCACCGTAATATCCCTGCCCGCCGTTACAGAGTAGCTTTCCCTGACGTCCCCTCTGATAACTACGGTTCCGCCGAAATCTATATTTCCGCGCGACGCGTCGACGTCTCCGTCGATTGTCAGCACATCGCTTACGTTAACTCGGCTTTTGCGGTATTCAACGCACCCGTCGATCTCGGCTAAAAGCTTCAGTCCGTCTTCGGACAAAACCGTATTGCTGCCCCTCGGAAGCTCGGGCATCTTTGCTTTTATGTACGCCACCGGGCGGCCGTATATGTCCGTTCCCTCCTCACCGGGGGCGGGTTTATCCACGCTGACGAGCACCTGGCCCGCTTTTACGTTTTGAATAAGCCCCAGATTTCTGAAATCGACCGTTCCGTCCTCTCTTTCCTGAGGCCTCGCCTTTTTTTCAATATCGAAATGATAGCTCGGCTGCGGAGCTATTTCATTAACCGGCTCCCTGCCCTGCGCACACGCAAATAAAAGCGGGCGCTCGGAGCCGTCGCAGAATTTTCTGACAGCGTCCTCGTCAACGCCGAATACGATTCCGTTCTCATCGAGGAGCGCAAGCACGTCCTCATATAAAACCTTTTGGTCAGGCTCGGTCGGCGTCACCCTGAGATATGCCTTCATGCATGCGCCGGTTACGTTTAAGTGAAGAACAGGCTTCTTAGGAGCAGCCTCCGCGCTTGACCCAGGCTCCCCATTCACCGTATCTCCGTTCATATAAAACCGCCTCCTTTGATACTATCTGAGGTTATTGAGCGTCTGCATTACCTCATCGCTCGTCTGGGCCATCTTGGCGTTTAATGCAAAAGACCTCTGAAGCATAATGGCTTCCGAGAGCTCCTCCGCAACGTCGGAAGCGGAGCTTTCAATATATCCGGCTCTGCAGTCCGGTTTTAATGCCGCCTCGGCTTTTCCCGAAAGTTCGGTCTCGTAGAAGCTGTTTCCGTCTTTTTTAAGAAGACCTTCCTTGTTAAAAAACCTGAAAACCCCGGGAGCAGTCACGTTCTGCCCCGATTCCGAGAATATCCGCTGTCCCTTTTCGTCTAAGACAAAGCCTCCCTTTGCGTCGACGAGATAAAATCCGTTTTTCCCCTGGGCGCTTGAAAGTCTGAAGCTGCCGTCGCGTGTGTAGTGCGTCCCGTTTTCGTCCTGCACCGCAAAAAAACCGTCCCCGAAAATTGCGTAATCGTTTTTATAACCCGTCTGCTGCAACGGCCCCTGACTGAAATCCGTTACGGTATCGGAAAGCTTCACACCGTTTCCGGAGGAAACACTCTTTCCTTCAGCCGAGGCGGCTGCTTTAATGCTCGAATGCATCAGATCGGCGAAGGATGCCTTGTCCGCCTTGTATCCGGCGGAGTCAAGGTTTGAAAGATTGTTCGAAACGACTTCCATACCCTTCTGAGCCGTTAATACGCCAGACGACGCCGTTAAAAATGACTTCAACATTAAGAAAAACCACCTTCACTAAATCTTTGCGATCTGCGTCGCGGCCTTTTCAAGTATCTGATCGACCATCTTGAGAGCCTCCGAGCATGACTGCAGAGATCTCTGCGACGAAATCGCGTCCGTCATCTGCTCGGATACGTCGACGTTCGATCCCTCGAGCGTCTTCCACGCTATTTCCGTATTTTGGGGCAGTGCGGCGCCGTTGCCGGTAAAAAGCCCGTTTCCGTCGGTTTTAAGCCCGGCGTAGTCCGTAAAGCCGTAAAGCCGGATCGTCCCCATGAGCTTTCCGCCCACGTAAAGATTGCCGCCCGTGTCGGCGCTTACGTCGTCCGACCCTAAATAAATCGCTCCGTTTTGACCCATCACCCGCCCGCAGCCGGGAAGCGTCAGATAACCTTCGCTGTCAAGTCCGAATTCGCCGTTTCTGGTATATTTCAGCCCGTTTGGGGTCTGCACCCCGAAAAAGCCCTGTCCCAAGACCGCGAAATCAAGCGCACTGTCGGTCGACTTAAGCGGCCCCTCGGTAAATACCGAAACATTTTCTTCGGCCGCGTTCATAAGGGATATGTTTGAAAGCTCCGTCCGCTTTCCGTCCATCCGGTTTATCATAAGCTCCCCGAACGCCGACTGGACGACCTTGTCCTTTTTGAAGCCCGCCGTGTCTGCGTTCGCTATATTGTTGCTGATGGAGTCGAGCGTCCTCTCCCTGGTCAGAATGCCTGAACCCAGCGCATAAAACCCTCTTACCATGCTTTCATCCCTTTCATTGATTCAGATAATCCTCAAGATAGAATTTTAATTTTCTTAAAGCGTTCGAGTGAATCTGAGAAACTCTCGGGTCGCTTATTCCCATAATTTCAGCGATCTCCTTGATTTTAAGCTTTTCTTTATAGTAGAAGGAAATCACGGCGTTTTCCTGCGGGTTGAGCTTTAATACGCTTCCCGAAAGCGCGTTTGTAAGCGCGCCGTGAAGCTCCTGCTCGATTACCTCCTGCTCCGGCCCGGGTATCATATCCGGCTGATCCTGCATGCTGACCTTCTCCATATCCTGTTCGTAGATCAGCTTTTCAAATGAAACCATGTTGAGCACGCATGTTTCGCCCAGCATTTTTTCAAACTCGCTGAGCTTGACGCCCATGAAATCGGCGATCTCCTGATCTGACGGCAGCCTCCCAAGCCTGTTTGCCAGCTCGTTTTCCGCTTCGTTTATATGCTTCGCCGCGTTTTTTAATCTTCGCGGAAAGCAGTCCTGCCTGCGTATATAATCAATCATCGCCCCCCGGATCTTAATGGAACCGTAAGTTTCGAATTTTATATTCCGGTTAACGTCGAACTTTTCGATGGCGTCGATAAGCGCCAGCACGCCCTCGCTCACCAGGTCTTCCATATAGTTGAAATACTGATACCTGCCCACGGTTTTAAGCGCAAGGCATTTTACGAGGCCCCTGTACTGCTCGACCAGCAGATTGCGCACCCGTATTTCCCTTGTCGCCGCGAACCTTTCCCACAGCTCCTGAATTTTTTGTTCCTTAAGTTCTTTAAGCTCATTTACGTAAACCATAAACCCCGTCTCCATTCTTTAGGCATAGGAGCTTCCTGCCCCTAAGTAACGCTCTGGCGTTAAGATCAGTCAAACGCGACGTTGAAAACTGCCTGAATTTGTATGTTTGTGTCGAGTTCGTTGAAGGATATGACGACCGCTTTCGGATAAAACTGCTCGAGCATCCTGCTGAAGTAAATCCTGACCATTGGCGACGTAAGGATAATCGGCGTTGAAATAACATTTTTGACCTTTTTGATTCCTTCGACAAGCTTCGTAACGATTTTTTGAGCCGTCTGAGGGTCTAAGGACAGATAAGTTCCCTGTTCGTTCCGGCTTATGGCGTTGACGATCGCCTTTTCCACCTCGCTGTCCAGGGTTATGACCCTGATCTGCCCGCCGTCGGCCCATTTTCTCGTTATGGTTCTCTTAAGAGCCTGCCGCACATATTCCGTCAGCATGTCCGGGTCGTGAACAGAAGGCGAATAATTCGCTATCGTTTCCAGAATAGTCTGCATGTCTCTAATGGGAATGCCCTCTTTAAGCAGGTTGCAGAGCAGCTTCTGAAGGTTTCCGAAGGAAATGAGTCCCGGCACTACGTCGTCCACGAGCGGCGCGTCGGCCTTTTTCGCGTTTTGAAGGAGCTGGTTTACTTCCTGCCTGGACAAAAGCTGATAGGCGTATTTCTTGACCGTCTCCGACAGGTGTGTGATGATTACGGAAAGAGCGTCGATGACGGTGTAGCCGTAAATCTCGGCAAGCTCCTTTTTGTCCTTTGTAATCCACTTGCTCGGGATCCCGTAAGCGGGCTCAATAGTGTCTATGCCTTCTATCGTTCCCGTCAGGTTTCCAGGGTCCAGCGCAAGGAAGTAATCAACCAGTATCTCGCCTTTCGTGACCTCCTCGCCCTTGACCTTTATGACGTACTGGTTCGGGTTTAAATAGCCGTTGTCGCGCAGGCGCACGGCCGGCACCACCATGCCCATGTCGATTGCAAACTGTTTTCTGAATGTAACAAGCCTTTCGATAAAGCTGCTTCCCTTGCGTTCGTCAACCACGGGGATAAGGCTGTAGCCGAATTCCATTTCGATTGTGTCCATCTGCAAGAGCTGATAAACGTTGTCTATATTTTTGTAATACTCAGTCTCGTCAACCTCGGCGGATTCCTCTTCAACAAGCTTTTTGGCGTCTTCCTCAAGCTTTTTCTCCTTGTTCTGAACCGAGAAGCCGAGAAATATAAGAACCGCAGCCAGAATAATCGGCTGAATAAAAGGCATTCCCGGCACAAGGCAGAGCGCAAGCACCGAAAACCCCGCTAAAATCATCACCCTGGGCTGCTTTAAAAACTGCCTTGTCACGTCCTCGCTAAGGCTCGAGTTTGACGCGGCGCGAGTAACGATTATGCCCGTGCCCGTCGAAATTAAAAGTGCCGGAATCTGCGATACCAGCCCGTCGCCGACCGTCGCGATCGAATAGATGTTTAAGACTTCGTTGAAAGTGTGCCCGCCCTGTACCATCCCTATAATCGTGCCGCCGATAAAGTTGATGAAGGTGATGATGATGGACATTATAGCGTCGCCCTTGACGAACTTTGAAGCGCCGTCCATCGCTCCGTAGAATTCCGCTTCCCTCTGTATATCGTTTCTGCGCGTCCTTGCGGTTTCCTCGTTTATAAGCCCCGAGCTCAGGTCGGCGTCGATTGCCATCTGTTTTCCGGGCATCGCGTCGAGCTTAAATCTTGCGCTGACTTCGGAAACGCGTTCCGCGCCCTTGGTTATGACCAGAAAGTTCACTAAAACTATGATTATAAAAACTATGAACCCTATAACGACGTTGCCCGAAAGCACAAAATTGCCGAAAGTCGCTATTACCTGCCCGGCTTGCCCCTGTTTCCCAAGAATAAGCCTGGTGGAGGAAATGTTAAGGCCCAGCCTCAGCAGGGTGGTAACCAAAAGCAGCGACGGAAACACCGAAAACTCCAGAGCGTTTTTGACATACATCGTTATAAGGAGAATAATCAGCGAAAGGGTGATATTCAAAATGAACATCATGTCGAGCAGGAAAACCGGGAGCGGTATGATAATGAGCGCGACAATAACGATAACGAAAAGAGATACGACATTATTAAGGAGTTTTGTCAAGCATTTCCCTCCGTTTCGCGTTTCATAGTGTAAACCCACGCCATAATTTCCGCGACGGCCGCGTAAAACAGCGGCGGAATCGGCCGGTCAACCTGAACCGCGTCATACATTGCCCTGGCCAGCGGTTTGTTTTCCTGCGTCGGGATATTGTAATACTCTGCGATTTCAACGATTTTAAGCGCTATATCGTCAAGTCCCTTTGCGACGACTACAGGTGCCGCGTCCTTTTCGTAATCGTATTTAAGCGCTATTGCGATATGCTCCGGGTTTCTGATTACAACGTCCGCCTTCGGCACCTTCTGCATCATGCGGCGGCTGGACATTTTTCTCTGGCGCTCCTTGATCTTGCCCTTGATTTCCGGGCTTCCCTCGAGCATTTTGTATTCTTCCTTAAGCTCCTGCTTAGACATCCTGATGTTTTTCTCGTAATGCCACCATTGATAAAAAAAATCGAGCGCCGCTATAGCCATAAATACCATAGAAAGCCTGATTACGATATCCATAATGGAATTCAGTATAAAGTAAACGGCCTGCGCGACGTCAACCGATATAAGCTTAAGAAAGCTTCCCGACATGTCTTTGAGCTGCAGAAACAATATGTACGCGATAACGGTGATTTTCGCAATCGACTTAATAAGCTCAAAAACGGAGTTCATGGAAAACAGCCGCCTGAACCCCTCGAGCGGGTTTATCCTGGAAAACTTAAATTTAAGCAGCTCGCCGGTAAATTTGAACCTTGTCTGAACGCCCGACGCGATAATCCCGACCAGCATCGAAGCGAGAAGCACCGGCCCCGCGGTAAGGAACAAAACAGCCCCGCTGTTTTTATAAACGTCCATCGCGATATATATATTGAGGCTTTTTACCGTTTTGATTTTGAGGATGTATTCCTGCATCATATTCGAGAGCATGCTGTGAATATAAGGAAACGATATTTTAAGCACGTAAAAAATGATCAGGACCGAAAAGGCGCTTATTATATCCTTGCTCTGAAACAGATTTCCTTTCTTTCGTTCGTCTTCGCGCTTTTTAGGGGTAGCTTTTTCGGTTTTGCTGTCGCCCGCCGTATATATCCCCCCCCGATAAAGCGCTCAGCGCCCGAATCCTAAGCCAAAGCCGCAAAAAGCATGTTGATCTGTCCGAACATCCCCTCTATCAGCTTTTCCAAGAAAACGGCGAACGATGGCGCAAGAATAAGCAGAATCAAAAAGCCGATAATCAGCTTCATCTGGATATTTATAACGAAAACGTCGATCTGCGGCACCGCCCGCATGATAAGGCCCACGGCAATTTCCGTAATCATCTCGGCGGCAAGTATAGGAAGCGACATTTTTACGGCGTAAATAAGGATAAGCGAAAAAAGAGCAGTGAGATTTCCGAAAATCCCCGGCGCAATCGGCGCGTCCCCGTAAGGAACCGTCTCGCAGAGCTTTACAAACATTTTTATCAGCGTCAGATGGGCGTTGGTGCCGAAAAAAATGAGATAAAACATTGCGTTGACAATGGACGCCGACATCGGCATTGAAACGTTGCTCTGAGGGTCGTAAACCTTTGACATCGAAATGCCTATCTGCATGTCCGCAAGCTCGCCGCCCATAATCAGAACCGATAAGAACATCTGAGTTATTAAGCCGATCAAAAAGCCTATAAGGAGTTCCTTTGCCGCGCATACGAAAAGAACGATAAACGAGCTGAAGTAGAGCTTCTGTTCCGGCACAAGCGGGTATAAAAAAAACGTTAGCATCATGCAGAGCCCGATCCGCAGCATCGTGGGAATATTCTTCCTGCCGAAAATCGGGTGAAAAAGAATACAGCCCGATAATCGCATAAAAACCATAAAAATAAGGTTTACGTCGTAATCAAATCCCATATGTAAACCCTGCTCAGCCCAGTTTCGAAACAAGGCCGAATATATAGAAGGTAAAATCCCTCAGCGTCTGAATCATCCACGGCCCCAGCAACAGCAAAATAACGAAAATGGCGATAAGCTTCGGCACGAAAGTAAGGCTTTGCTCGTGAATCTGCGTCGCGGCCTGGAAAATTGCTATAATAGAGCCGACCGCTATGCTCACGACAAGAATCGGGGCCGCCACCTTGAACCCTGCCAGCATCGCCGCCTGCATGATGTTTGTGGTTTCGGATATGGTCAATCTCCGCACCCGCCTTTTTAAGGTATTACATATTGAAGCTCGCAACCAGAGATTTAATAAGAAGACCCCAGCCGTCGGCGAGGACGAAAAGCAGGAGCTTAAACGGCAGAGAAATCATGGCGGGAGGAAGCATCATCATTCCCATAGACATAAGAGTGCTTGAAACGATAAGGTCGATAACCAAAAACGGTATGTAAATCAGAAACCCGATGGTAAACGCCCGCTTGAGCTCGCTTGTGACGAACGCCGGAATGACAACGGTAATCGGAATATCACGGACGGAATCCGCGTTCTTGATTTTCGCAAGTCCGACAAACATATCGAGGTCGTCCTTTTTGGTTTGCTTGAGCATAAAGGTTTTCATCGGATCCGAAGCGCGCCTTACGAATTCCTCCTGGGTAATCTGCTCCGCCTTATAAGGCTTGTACGCTTCGTTATTAATCCTGTTTAACACCGGCGTCATAATAAATATGGATAAAATCAGCGAAAGGCCGACCAAAACCTGGTTTGGAGGCGTCTGCTGCAGCCCGAGCGCGTTTCTGACGAAAGAAAAAACAATGACGATTCTGGTAAAGCAGGTCGTCATTATTAAAATCGTGGGCAAAAGCGCCAGAAAAGTCAGGGTTTCCAGTATTTCAAGAGTATCCGTCCCTGTGCCGTTCAAGTTTATATCGAGCCCGGCGGCATAAGCCTTAAAAGAAATACAGGGAAGTATAATAAGCGCCGCAAGGGCGAAAGGCAAACCCTTCTTCAATCTATTTTTCATTGTCGTTTCCGTCTTTTGTCATTTTCCCGGCCTTTTTGATGAGCTTTCCGGCGTTGCTTCTGAAAGAATCAATAAAAAGCCTCGAAAAATCCGGTTCTTGATTTGTTTCGGCCGGGATTAACGCGTCTTTGTCAAGCTCTTTTAATATATTGACCCCGCCGCCCGAAAATCCGAAAAGATATGTCTTTCCGGCCACGTCGGCGATAAAGAGGCCCTTGTCCTGCGAAAGCGCGACGCGCTCGACGATTTTAATATTTCTCGTGCTCTGCGCGGCGGCTGCCTTTCGGGCCAGCATTTTGCTGAACAGCCAGCAAAGATAAATAGTAAAACCGATAGCGGCCAGTGAGAATAAAAGGGGCAGAACATCCTTAAAAAAATTCAATCGGTTTCCCTCCGGCAAAATATTATGCTTCCAGAATACTGGTTACCGTTTTCATAATTCTTTCCGGCTTAAACGGTTTTACGATAAAATCCTTGGCGCCCTGCTTGAGCGCGTCGACGACCATAGCCTCCTGCCCCATCGCGGAGCACATAACGACCTTGGCGCTGCTGTCGATTTCCTTGATACTCTTCAGGGCCTCAAGCCCGTCCATAACCGGCATCGTAATATCCATAATCACTAGATCCGGCCGTTCCGCTGTATAAGTGCTTACCGCCACCTGTCCGTTCTCCGCCTCGAGAATATCGCCGTAGCCGTTTTTAGACAGCGTGTTCTTTATCATCATCCTCATAAAAGCCGCGTCGTCTACCAGCAAAATTTTCTTGCCCATTGCTAAATTATCCTCCTAATCGCATTTCGGTTTAATCTTATATAAGCTTCATGATACTTTCGTTGCTTGTTATCTCGGTTATGCGGACGCCGTAATAATCGTTGACCACCACAACGTCTCCTTTTGCTATCGCCTTGCCGTTTACAAAGACGTCCACCTGTGAGCCCGCCTGCTTGTCCATTTCAACGATCATGCCCGGCGAGAACTCGAGAATATCCTTGATTCTTCTTTTGGTACGCCCGATTTCCACAGTGATCTGCAGCGGAACGGACAAAATCAGGTTTAAGTTGTTTGCCTCGCCCTGTGAAATCGCAGAAGATTCCTGATCGAAAAGCTGGTAATCCGCTTTTGCTACGTTGTAATTCTGGGGAGGTGCCGCTTCTCTTGTGCTCCTGCTCTGCATAGGTGCCTCCTGCTGCGGTTTCGGCGCCGGTCTCGGCGGCTCCTGACGTTCGATTGCCGGGTTCTTGTCCGCCGCAGCCTTTTTTTTGATTTCAGGTTTAATCTCGGGCGTTTTCTCCTCTTTTCCCGATTCGAGGTCAAAAGCCGAGATAAGCTCTTTAGCAAAGTCGACCGCCATCACGTTGATAAACTCGCTGTTTATTAAGTTACCTATCATCAGGTTAAAATAAACCGCCACAAGCTCGCCGTCTAAATTGAAATATTTTTCCTTGAATTCGTTTTTGTTGTTTATGGGGAACGAGCTCGGCGGGGAAATATTTATCATGCGGTTTAGAAACTGTGAAAGCGCCGTCGCCGCCGCCCCCATCATCTGGTTCATAACCTCGCAGACGGCCCCGACGCTCATTTCGTCCATCATGAATTCCTGCTCCGAAAAATCGCTGCCCAGCAGAAGGCCCACGATAACTTTTACATCGGACTCCTTAAGGATCATGATATTTTCCCCCGAGAGCCCCTTTACATAATTGATCTCAACACCTATGGCGGGCTCATAGGAATCAAACTTGAAATCATCGGCCTTAATCAGCTTAACCGTAGGCGTCGTAATGTTGACCGGCTGATTAAGAAGTTCCGAGATGGAGGTTGCCGATGAGCCCAGACTGATATTAAGTATCTCCCCTATCGCGTCGATTTCCATTTCGGAAAACTGTTGTGACATATTGTCTGCCAACCGAAACACCCCTCTGAGTTTAATGAATCTTGGTCTTAATCTTAACCGCGTAATTTTTCTTTTTAACCCCGATTACGCCTTCAAACCAGTGCTCGTTCTCCACATTTACGGAAACGGTGCCTCCCAGATAACTGGTTCCGAGCGGCAGTATATCTCCCTTTTGCAGCTCCAGGAGATCCTGCAGAGTAACCTGCGTTCTTCCTAGTATCGTTGATACCACAAGCGGCGAATCGGAAATAGAGCCCAGTATACTGTCTCTGTGCTGCTGATCCTGCAAGGCGTCGCTCTTTTTCGTGATTGCGTATTTTGAATTAAAAAGCCTGAAAAAATCCTCCAGGGCGTTTGCCGGAAGACATACGTTAAGCGTGCCGGTACTGTCCCCTACGGAAATATCCAGAACAACTATCGCGACGGATTCGTCCTGCTGAATGAACTGGATCATGCGGGAGTTTGTCTGTATCATTTCGAGCGAATGGTCGGTCTCGACGTAATGTCCCCACGCGTTTTTAAGAACCGATGCTATCTGCTTGAAAATGTATTCGAAAAGTGAGATTTCAATATCGGTGTAATTTCTTTCCGGAGTATCTCCGCCTCCGTTTCCCCCGAGCAGCCTGTCAAGTATGGTAAAGGAGATCGGCCTTGACATTTCAATCAAAAACCGCTTGTCCTCGATTTTGAGGTCCAGGTTTTGCATCCGCATGACCCCGATAAGCACGGAATCGTTCAGCGCGTTGTTGAATTCCCTGTACTCCTCTTCCTCGACCTGCTTTACCTCCGCCTCGCAGGATACCCTCAGAATACCCGATAAGTAAAGGCTGAACAGGCGGGCGAAGTTCTCGAAAATATTGTTCAGCAGCTTAAGCTGATCCCTTGAAAATCTTTTCGGCGATAGGAAGTCGTATTCCTTGACCTTGGTTTGAGAACTCTCTTCGATTTCGCCAATATCGATGTTCCCGCTCTGAAGCTTTCCGAGTATCTCATCGATCTGCTGCTGCGACAGCACTTCTGCCACCCTTATCCACCTTCTCCCGTAATAAGCTTGATTTTTAACCCGGATTCTTTTTGTAAGTGTCCTTGTATATATCGCTCAGTGAAACCGCGTCGGAGCCTTCCTCGGATATGTAGATTTCGACTCTCCTGTTTTTAATGCGGTTGGCCTCGGTCCCGTCGTGCGGCGCAATCGGCCTGTAATGCCCGTACCCTTCCGAGACGAGCTTTGCGGGATCGATAATGCCTTTAAGCTGAACGTAAAGCAGGCAGTTTTTCGCTCGGTCCATCGAAAGCTCCCGGTCGAAAATCTGAGTCTCCGCCGTCGTTACGTAAGAATCCTTGGCCGTGTGCCCCATAAACCTGATTTCGCCTATCTGATCCGGAATGTTTTTTATCGCTCCGCAAAGGTAGTCTAGCGTTTCCTTGCCCTTCGGCATCAGCACGGCGCTGTTTCCCTCGAAAAACACGTTGTTCGTAAAGGTCAGGAAGGAATAATGGTCTCCCTTGAAAATTTTGACGCTGCTCTGCAGATTGTTGTCGTCGACATATTGTTTTAGGTACCTGTATAGCTGGCTGAATTCCGTGACCTTATCCACCCTTTCGGTGGATTCCCCGCCTCCCGGCTCGCCGTTCCCCGGGCCCGCCTGGGCTTTGGAGCTTCCCTGCCCGGAAGCCTTGGCGGATTCCTGTGTAACAAAGCCTCTTTCCTGAAACGCTTCCACCATCTTTTTCCATTTGGCCTGGTTCATAGTCGACATGGCGAAAAGCAAAACAAAAAACGTAAGCATGAGCGTTACCATGTCGGCGTATGTATCGAGCCAGGTTCCGCCTGAAAACGAATATTCCTTTTTAGGTCTCATTTTCCCCGCCCCTTATTCAGACCAGGCCCGGAATCTCTTGGGGAAGACTCTTTTTTTGACGCCGCCCTTTGTTTTTCGCATAAGTAGCCGTTTAAGCGTTCTTCAATGTGCTTCGGGTTTTCTCCGGCCTGAATCGCTATAACGCCCTCGACGACAATCTGCTTGCAGAGCATTTCCTCGTTGTGAAGCATGTGCAGCCTGTTGCCCATCGGTATCAGCAACAGGTTTGCAAGAAAAGAACCGTAAAACGTCGTTATCAGGGCTACCGCCATACCGTTTGCCAGCTTGGCGGATCCCTCGTCGGAACTCATGTTGAGGTTAGCGAGCATGTTTATAAGCCCGATAAGTGTGCCGATCATGCCGAAGGCGGGAGCGAAGGTCGACGCTTTTTCGTAAAACTGCCATCCTGCCGAATGGCGTTCTTCAAGGCAGCTTAACTTGTTTTCGAGAATACCCTTGACCTTTTCCGGGTCTATCGCGTCGACTATAAGCATTATGCTGTCCTTAAGAAAAATGTCGTCGACGTTGCTCGCTTTTTCCTCTAGCGACAGAAGGCCTTTTCGCCTCGCCTCCTGCGCAAAGTCTACAATAATCGCTATGTACTTCTGCGGGTTGTATTTCTTTTTTCCCATCACGATTTTGAGGTGTTTCGGAATGTTTCTGAAAAAAGAGCCCGGGAACGCTATAAAAGTGGAGGCAAAAGCTCCTCCGAACGTAATAGCCATGCTGGGGAAGTCGATAAAGCTGCTTAAAAGTCCGCCGTCGGTGATGCCGTAAACAATTAGCCCGACGCCCGCAGCCAGGCCGATCAAGACTGAGAAATTCATTCCCGCACTTCCTTGACTTTGTGTTAAAGGTAAAAATGATTATTTTTTATTTCGGAAAAGATGCATGAATATCTTTTGGTTGTATTCGACGACTTTCTGTATTATCTCATCCTTTGTTTCCGTTACGAGGAAATACTTGCCGTTTGTAAGCATAACCTTCGTTTCCGGGATGCTTTCTATCGTCTCGATCAGGTTGCAGTTCATAACAAAAGGGATTCCGTTCAAATAAGTCAGCTCAATCACAATTAACCCTCCCGCATATATGGAATATGCCGCCCTCGTAATTTCCGTCCTTTATGAGGGCGGCATAACCTTTTTATTACCTCTTCATGTTGACAAGCGTTTCAAGCATTTCGTCGCTTACCGTGATAATTTTGGAGTTTGCCTGAAAACCTCTCTGGGTTACGATCATCTGCGCGAACTCCGAGGAAAGATCTACGTTCGAGGTTTCCAAAGCGCTTGATACAAGCCCTCCGGCCCCATTGTTTCCCGGTGCCGCGTACGTTACGGCGCCCGTGTTGCTGACAGCTCTGTAATACGAGCCTCCTACCTGCGTCAGGCCCTGCGGGTTAGGTATGTTTGCGATAGCTATCTTGCCGATAGCCTTGACAGTTCCGTCCGTACCCACGCCCGTAATCGAACCGTCGGCGTTGAAGGTTATGTCGTGGAGCTTTCCCAAATCTCCGTCGTCGATCTTAATTTGCACGGGGGCTGCCGGAATATCGCCGGTTCCGTTCGCGCCGCAGACAAACCTTTTGTTCCCGTCGACGAGGTAGCCTTTGTCGTCGAAGCTCATCGAGCCCACTCTGGTGTAAAGGTATGAATCCCCGTCCTTGACCGCGAAATAGCCTTCTCCGTTAATATACAGGTCCGAACTCTGCCCTGTCGGCGCCATGCCCGACTGCGAATTCTTGACGTCAACCGAGGCGACGCTTGCGCCGTAGCCCACCTGAGCGGGGTTGCTCCCTCCGGCTGTACCGGAGCCCGACGATCCCGAGAGCGTCTGATAGAACATATCCCT
>JAUZPW010000394.1 GCA_030705725.1 Bacillota bacterium | reverse complement strand
TCGATCTGTACCCGGCGCATTATATGGTAAACGCCGAGTCGTCCGGCATTAATTCCTACATTTATACCGCGAAGGAATTTACGCTTGCCTTTACAAAAAAGCTTGACAAGGATTGCGTCGCGGTTGTTTGCAGCCATTCGGGAAATACTCCCGAAGCGGTGAAGGCGGCCTATGCCGCAAAAAAAGCGGGAGCTTACGTTATAACGCTTACCAATAACAAAAATTCTAAGCTGGACAGCCCGGATTTTGCGGCGTGGGTTTATTCCTGGGGCAGCGACGTTAAAACCGCCGAGGTGCCGATAGGCATTTCGCTTCTTTTAGCCGCTGAGCTTATCAATGCGCAGGAAGGCTTCCCGAAATTCGACGCGCTCTTAAAAGCGGTCGGGCAGACAGACGGCGTTATTGAAAAAGCCGTAAAAAAGGTAAATTCCGGCCTTTGCGAAAAATTCGCTCAAAGCTGCAAGGAGAACGATTTTTTCTATATACTCGGCAGCGGTGCGGCGTTTTCTCAGACTTACGGGCTTGCGATCTGCTCGCTTATGGAAATGCAGCGGCAAAACTGCTGCTATATTCACAGCGGAGAATATTTTCACGGGCCTTTTGAGGTTACGGAAAACGGCGTTTTGTATGTTATTCAGATGAGCAGCGGCAAAAGCAGGGAAATGGACGAGCGCGCGCTGAAATTTCTAAAAAGCCACACGGACAGGCTTATCGTAATAGACGCGCTGGAGCTCGGCATGGACGGCCTGGACGCCTCCGTTCGCGAATATCTTGACCCCGCGCTTTTTTATGCCGTAAACTGCGAGCTTCGCGAGGCGCGCGGCAGATTATTTAACCATCCGGTTAAAACGAGGCGCTACATGGGGATTGAAGAATACTAAAGGGCAAGAAAGGCTTGCGTCTTAAAACGCAGGCCTTTTTTATAAATCCGGTGATTTACAGGAAGAAATTTGATATAATATAAATAATAAAGATAAACTGACAAAGGGGTTGTAACAATGTACAGACCGGCTTCGGACCAGGCGAACCTTTACGAGAATCCGAACCTTTTTCCGGGAGCGAGGCTGAATCCGGTCGACAGATGGATAAAGCTTGCGGGGCTTATCGAGTGGGACAGGCTTGAGGAGAAATATAAGGCGGGCTTTAACAAAGAAAAAAGCGGAAGACCGGCAAAAAACTTAAGAATGGCGCTCGGCGCGCATATAATCAAGGAAAGATACCACCTGTCCGATCTTGAAACAGTTAAAATGATAAAGGAAAACCCTTATCTTCAGTTTTTTATCGGAATGACGGAATTTACATACAAAGCCCCATTCGGAGTCAGCACAATGACATGGTTCAGAAAACGGCTCGAGCCTGTAATGACGCGCGGGGATATAATAGCTTTAGCTCAGCGTCTGCCGAAATAAAAAAAGCGCCCTAAAAAGGGCGCTATGTAAATATGTTTTTAAGTGAAGGAAAAGCGCACAAGCCCGCCGCCCAGGCGGGTCGTTTTATACCAAAGGCCGAAGTTGAT
>JAUZPW010000393.1 GCA_030705725.1 Bacillota bacterium | reverse complement strand
GGAAGGCAGAACGGAATTCATATAAACGCCCTCTCCCGTTTTCGGGGCGGGCAGCTCAATGTTAACGTCTCCGTTCAATATGTCGAAAACGCACTGTAAATAAGCGTCCGTATCGCCTATGTCGCACCAATATCCCTTTGCCTCGCATACCGTAAGCCTGCTTCCCTTTTTAAGGAGCTTCGGAAATAAATCCTTTGCGAAATCAAAAGCCGCATTTTCCGGAATTTCAGCGAGCACGGACGGCTTTATAAAATAAATGCCGGTGTTCACCTGATCGCCGAAAACCTGATTCCAGGACGGCTTTTCAAGAAAGCCCTCCACGTCCCCGTTTTTGTCGCAAAGCACAAGCCCGTACCTTGTCGGATGCGTGTTCCGGCAGGTAAGAATGGTGACGTCCGCGCCGTTTTTCCGGTGAAATTTCGCCGCAGCCTCCAAATCGAAATCGCAAACGGCATCGCCGCTTATCACAAGGAAGTCCTCTCCGCCGATAAAACTCTCGCAGAGCTTCACGCTTCCGGCGGTTCCTCTCGGTTCCCGCTCCGTCACGCAGTCAAAGGAAATCCCTAGCTTTTCGCCGCCTTCAAAATAGTTTTCGATTTCCTGCGGCATATAGCCGAGCGTAGCCATCACCGAATTAAAGCCGTGTTTTTTCAGCAAAAGCAATATATGCTCCATAACCGGCCTGCCGCAAAGCTTAACCATAGGCTTCGGCAGCGTGCAGGTAAGTGGCCGGAGCCTTATTCCGTTTCCGCCCGCCATAATGACCGCTTTCATAAAACCATCCTTTTTATTGATATGTTCTATTATTGTCACTTTTCAATGTAATTCATTCAAACAAAATGTAAATACGGCGGACACTCTGCATATACTGTATATGCTGCAGACAGCCAAAATTTAATTAAACGGAGTTTTTATATGTGCGGAATTGCCGGATGGATAGACTTTGAAGAAAACCCGAAAAACTATGAAACCGTTACGGAAGAAATGTCCGAAACGTTAAGACGTCGCGGTCCGGACGACGGAGGCGTCTATTTCAATGAGAACGTCTGCCTGATGCACAGACGCCTGATCGTTATCGACCCTGAAAACGGCGCCCAGCCGATGGCGCTCGACTTCGCGGGAACCCGTTATATTATTGTTTATAACGGCGAGCTTTATAACACGGAAGCTTTGCGCCGCGAGCTTATCTCGCTCGGCTGGCGGTTCAAGGGCCACTGCGACACCGAGGTTTTGCTCTGCTCTTACGCCCAGTGGGGAGAAAAATGCCTTGATAAGTTAAACGGCATATACGCTTTCGCCGTTTGGGATGAAAAAAGAAGGTCCCTCTTTATGGCGAGGGACCGCATGGGCGTAAAGCCGCTGTTTTTTTACCCTTATAAAAACGGGCTGCTTTTCGCCTCCCAGATCAAAACCCTGCTCAAAAACCCGCATGTAAAACCGGAAATTGACGAAAACTCCCTGAACGAAATTTTTCTTCTGGGGCCGGGCCGCACAATGGGCAACGGCGTAATCAGGGGAGTTAG
>JAUZPW010000392.1 GCA_030705725.1 Bacillota bacterium | reverse complement strand
GGACGTAGCCGTTGAATCGGCCGACGTGGTGCTGATGCGCGGCGACCTAAACGAGGTTCCCACGGCAATCGCCTTAAGCCGCGCAACGATCAGAAATATTAAGCAGAACCTATTCTGGGCGTTTATTTATAACCTGATCGGCATACCATTTGCTGCGGGCGTTATTTATCTCTTCGGCGGGCCCTTGCTGAGCCCGATTTTCGCCGGAGCCGCCATGGCGTTTTCATCCGTTTCGGTCGTCTCGAACGCGCTGCGCCTAAGGCAATTTAAGATCAGAAAATAATTTTTGCGGAGGAACTTTTTTATGAAAAAGATAATCGCGGCAGCCGCCGTACTGACCCTGATAACAGCTTTTCTAGCGGGATGTTCAGGCACCGACGTCGTGTTGAAATACAGCCCCGAATCTTTTAAGAATATCGTCGGCAAATATCCAAGTCTGGTAACGGACAACACACTCGACGATCATTATTACTATCTGACGGTCGACAAAGAGACGACGCTTAAAATAAGCCACGACTATGAACTGACGGGTGCAGACGACATTGTGCTTAAAACTCCTCTGAAGCCCTTTACGGACGCCGGACTTGACGTATCAAAGCTTGGAAGCGGATATAAGGTTTCAGACGATATGCTTTTATTAACCGCCGATTACGGAAACGGAACCGGCATGAAGGACACTGTCGCCGATTCCCTTTTTGAAAGCGTCAGAAAAGACCGCAGCGTTCTGACCTATCATCAGAAGCTGGATCATTACGGCATCAAGCTTACGGCGGGCAAATTCGAATGGGCTAAGGATTATACCAAAAACGACAAGGACATTGTTTTCGTAATCAGGGCGAAGCCGCTTAAAGACCTGGGCGTAAAAGTTGAAAATATAAGAGGCTGGACTTTTACGACGGTGCAGGATACGGACGGCAGCAACGTTGACGTTTTGCTCAAAGCTTACGATCTGGACGCAAAATAAAATTTAAGTTAAATCTTAGCACGGGGGAGAGAAGCAGATGATTCTGGGAAAAACCATACTCGTTGTGGACGACGAAGCGAAGATAACCGAGGTAGTAAAATCCTATTTGGAAAGCTCGGGCTATCAGGCTGTATGCGCCTATAACGGTACGGAGGCTTTGAAGCTGTTTGATAAATTTTCCCCCGTGCTTGTTATACTCGACCTCATGCTTCCCGATATGACCGGCGAGGAAATTTGCAGGGCAATAAGAAAAAAATCCAGAGCGCCAATCATTATGCTGACGGCCAAGGCTGAAGACGCGGATGTTATAAACGGGCTCAATACCGGCGCGGACGACTATCTTACGAAGCCGTTCAGCCCGAAACAGCTCGTCGCGCGGGTCGAAGCGGTTTTGAGGAGAGTTTCCTCGGAGGCCGTTCCCCTTGCGAGCGAGGTTTCATTTAACGACGGCGAGCTTATAATCGACGGGCTCCGCCACGAGGTTCGCAAGAACGGGGGGCAGGTTCAATTAACCCCGAACGAATATAAAATATTGATGACCATGGCGAAGTACCCGTCG
>JAUZPW010000391.1 GCA_030705725.1 Bacillota bacterium | reverse complement strand
ATTTGAGTTTACCAGTTTTTCTTTTAAGAATCAATAGCGGACAGCGTTGGCGGAACATAGAGCGGCAGAGTAATGACGGCGGTTGTGCCCTCGCCCAATTTGCTCTGGATTTCAAGGCTTCCGCCGTGAACCCTGACGATTTCATCGCATACTGCAAGCCCGATTCCGGTGCCTTTGCGCTTTGAGCTGCCTTTATAAAATTTATCCTTGACGAACGGCAGCTCCTCCGCAGGGATTCCGACACCGAAGTCGCGGATGCTGACTGCCGCGTTACCGTTTTCAACCTTCGCCCTGATTTCGATTTTGCCGCCCTCGCGCCCGTATTTCGCGGCATTGTCGATTATGTTTATGAAAACCTGCTTTAACCGGTCGCGGTCGCCGTTTATTATAACCTGCTCGTCCGGCTCCTCGTAGGAAAGCTCAATGCTTTCACGCCTTAAAATATCGGAATAAATATATATCGCGTCGGACAGTTCGCCGCAAAGGTCGAAAGGCTCGACTCTGAGCTTTAGATCGCCGCTCTCGATGCGCGAAAAGCTGAGAAGCTCCTCGACCATCTGGGAAAGCCGACCGGCTTCTTTATTTATGATTTCAAGGCCGTGCATGGCTTCGTTGACGTTTCCGAGGCCGTCCGCCATAAGCGTTTCACTCCAGCCGCCGATAGCGGTCAGCGGAGTTCGGAGCTCATGCGACACCGATGAGATAAAATCGTTTTTAACCTTTTCTGCACGATTTATTTCCTCCGACATAAAATTGATCGTATCGCAAAGCTCGCCGATTTCATCGTTGAATTCTTTTTCGAGCCTTACGTTATAATGCCCTTTCGCTATTTCCTTCGCGGCTTCGTTAAGGCGGAGGATCGGGTGCAGAATGGAGCGGATAAAATATCGGTTCGAAATAATCACGAGCGACAGTATTAAGGACGCGACGGCGATAACAAGCAGAATCGTCGTGATGATCTGCCGTTCGACGGTTTTAAGCGAGGTAACGCATCTGACGGCGCCTATTATGCGGCCGTCGGAAAAGTAGAGCGGGCTCGACACAGACATAACGCGCTCGTCGGAAAGGCTGTTGCGCCCGGTAAAAACCGCAATGCTCTGGCCGGCAAGGCTTTGTTCAACGTCGCTTGTCGCGGGAATCAGGCCCGAGGTCAGGTCGCTTGAGGAAAACATTATTCTTCCGTAGGAGTCGATTATCTGAAGATCAAGCTTGTCCTTATCGGCAAAATCGCGCGTTATTTTCTCCGCGTTCTGATAAAAATCCACATAGCTTTTGTTAAGAAAACGGTTCATGAACTTTGCCGTTGTCTGAACTCTTTTTGTAAGGTTGGTTGTGACCGAGGAATAATAATATGCCACCGACCAAAGGGATAAGGCGGCAATGGTTATCGCAAGGATTCCCGCAACGAAGCTCAGGCTGTTTAAAAGCCACCGGCGTTTGATGCCGCTGTGGCTCTTTACCTCTTTTGCGTGTCCCGTTTTATCCAAATCCATCAGCCTTCCCATTTATAACCAAAGCCCCAAAGCGTCGTTATATATTTCGGGGCGGCGGCGTCTTCCT
>JAUZPW010000390.1 GCA_030705725.1 Bacillota bacterium | reverse complement strand
GGGCTTCGCGGTCTACAATTTTGCGGGCTATCTTTTGAGGTCGTCGGGGACCAAAACGGTTCCGGTCGTGTTTGCCGTTTCGGAAATTCCGGCGAACACGAGAATTACGGAGGATATGCTCGAAATAAGGCAGGTTCCCTCCGGAACGGAGAATCCCAAGTCTTATTCGGATACAAACAAAATTAAGGGCGCAATAACAAATTCGTCGATCGAAGCGGGAGAGCAGGTTTTATCTCCCAGGCTGAACAGGAAGGGAAACGAAGAAGGAGGGCTCTCATATATTATCCCCGACGGAAAACGGGCCATTACAATCGAGGCCACGAGCGTTTCCAGCGTCGGCGGATTCTTAAAAGCCGGGGACTTTGCGGACATTATCGCGGCTATGACGGTAAGTGAAAAAACGGAGCGCGGAGAAGTGGCGACGGTAAACAAAGGGTTCATGCTCCTTCAGAACATAGAGGTGCTTAAGACCGGAGCGGGAGGCTCCGGCGCCGCCGGAAACACGAACGTTACAGTCGCCGTGGAGCCGGAGGACGCCGTAAAGCTTTTTTACGCGGCGAACTTCGGCAGGCTGACGTTTGCGCTTCGCCCGGCGCTCGACAAAAGCACGCGCAATATCCCGGCTTACAAGCCCGGAGCGCAGGGGTAAAGGTATGGATAAGATAAAAGTGCTGGCGGTGGCCGACAGCGAGGACGGAAGATATATCCTTAAAAGAAAGCTTACTAGCGAAAATTTAGCCGTTACCGGCTTTTCAAAGGCGGAGTCGGCTCTTGAGAAAGCGCTGAGCGCCAGGCCCGGCGCCGTCGTTATACTGCCTGAAAAAAACGAGGACGCGGTCAGGCTTGCGTTGGATATATACATATCCCTTCCGGGCTGCGCGGTTTTTCTGCTTTCGGATAACATAGACATGAGCCTTCTGGAGGCCTCCATGGGAGCCGGGGTCAGGAAGATACTTAAAAAGAGCTGCGGGGAAAACGAGCTTTTGGAATGCATCAGGGCGGGCGTTTGCGCCGAGAAAGCGAGAGCCCGGAATTTCAGCGGGGAATTATCCTCGGCTAAGTCGAAGGTGCTTTCCGTTTTCGGCGCCAAGGGCGGAATCGGAAAAACGACAATTGCCTCGAACCTGGCCGTTACCTTTGCGCAGTCGGGAAGCAAAACGATCATAATAGACCTCGATCTGCAGTTCGGCGACGTCAATCTGTTTTTTGATTTGGAGCCCAGAGACACGATAGCGGAGCTCGTTCAGGACAAGCAGAACTTCGACATCGACACGATGAGGGGATTTATAAAGATACATTCCTCGGGAGTAAGCGTTCTCTGCGCGCCGAAAAGCCCCGAGTTTTCGGAGATGATAAAAGGCGAGCACATCGAAAAGATAATCAACACTTTAAGGCCATATTACGATTATATAATAATCGACACGCCCCCGGTCTTCAACGACACGACTATCGTTGCCATTGAGAACTCGGACAAGCTGCTGCTTATCGTTTCGCCGGACATATCGTCGCTCAGAAACGCGAAAATAAGCATGGACGTGCTCGATTCCCTGGAGCAAAAGGAAAAGAT
>JAUZPW010000039.1 GCA_030705725.1 Bacillota bacterium | reverse complement strand
TCCTCGGCCATTCCGTCCTCTATCGAAATAATCGGGTAATTCTCGGTAAATGTCTTCCACATTTTTACCATCTGCTGCCTGGTCATTTTCTTCTGGGCTTTCGGAAGCAGATAATATCCACCGTCTTCCTCGACATACCATTCGGAAACAGCCGGATCCATAGCGATCATAAAATCCTTGCCCGGATGATATCCGGCCTTTTCGACGGCTTCAACGATGACTTTCAGGGCATCCTCGTCTTTTTTCAGGTTCGGAGCAAAGCCGCCTTCATCACCGACAGCCGTTGCGAGACCCATTCCCTTAAGCACGTTTTTAAGGTTGTGGAATACTTCCGCGCACATACGCAGGCCTTCCGAGAAGGAAGGCGCGCCGACAGGCATGATCATGAATTCCTGAATGTCGACGTTATTCGTCGCGTGAGCTCCGCCGTTTAAGATATTCATCATCGGAACCGGCAGCGTTTTTGCGTTGCATCCGCCGATATAGGCATAAAGCGGAAGTCCCAGAGCCTCCGCTGCGGCCTTTGCGCAGGCGAGAGATACGCCCAGTATAGCGTTTGCTCCGAGACGGGTTTTATTTTTGGTTCCGTCAAGAGCAATCATGGTCCGGTCAATTTCAGTCTGATCCAGAACGTTAAGCCCTATGACGGCTTCGGCAATTTCCCCGTTAACGGCTTCAACCGCTTTCAGCACTCCCTTGCCGAGGTAGCGGCTTTTATCGTTGTCGCGCAGCTCGCAGGCTTCGAACATTCCTGTCGAAGCACCCGAAGGAACGGCAGCCCTGCCGACGAAAACCTGCGCTCCGTCGTCTGCGTAAACCTCGACCTCGACGGTCGGATTTCCTCTCGAGTCCAGTATTTCGCGGCCAACTACATCAACGATTTCTATAAAGCGTTTCATGTTTTTTACCTCTTTTCAGTTATATTACTTAAGAATAAGTGATACTCCGTCCATTTCGGCGGGTTTTGACAGCCCGATCAAATCGAGCATGGTGGGGGCAATATCGCACAGGCGTCCCTCTTTGAGCTTAACGTCCGCTCCGACGATAGCGAACGGCACAGGATTTGTCGTATGCGCGGTAAACGGAGTTACTCCGTCATCCTCGTACATCCGCTCCGCGTTCCCGTGATCGGCCGTTATCAGTGCCATGCCGCCCGCTTTCATAATAGCCTCGAGCGTTTTCCCGACACATGCGTCGACCGCTTCCACAGCGGCTTTCGCGGCGTCAAAAATGCCGGTGTGCCCAACCATATCGCAGTTGGCGTAGTTCAGTATAATTACGTCGTATTTCCCGCTGTCTATTGCTTCGCAGACACTGTCCGCAACTTCGTATGCGCTCATTTCCGGCTTCAGGTCATAGGTAGCGACCTTCGGAGACGGAACAAGAATACGATCCTCGCCTTTGTAAACATGCTCAACTCCGCCGTTAAAGAAAAAAGTAACATGCGCGTATTTTTCGGTTTCGGCAATCCTGAGCTGCGTAAGCCCCAGTTCGGAAATATACTCTCCGAATGTGTTTTTAAGCGATTGAGGCTTGTATGCCACCTCAACGTTCGGCATAGTTACGTCATATTGAGTCATGCAGACGTAAAATATGGGGAAAAATCCTTTTTCACGCGCAAACCCGTCGAATTCAGGGTCAACGAACGCCCTCGTGATCTCTCTTGCCCTGTCCGGCCTGAAGTTAAAGAAAATAACCGAATCGTTGACTTTAATCCTTCCCGTGTCGGAACAGACAACCGGTTCGACAAACTCATCCGTAATCGAATTTTTATACGAATTTGCTACTGCGTCTGCCGGATCGCTGTTTTTAATCCCGAAGCCTGAAACCACCGCGTCATAGGCACGCTTAACCCGGTCATACCGTTTGTCGCGGTCCATTGCGTAGTATCTTCCCATAATGGTTGATATTTCCCCGATACCGATCTCTTTAGTTTTCTCAACGCATTCCTGCACAAACTGTTTTCCCGACTCAGGCGGCACATCGCGCCCGTCAAGAAAGCAATGGATGTAAACTTCCCGCAGGCCGCTCTCCTTAGCGAGCTTCAGTAACGCCCAGAGATGGGTATTGTGGCTGTGCACCCCGCCGTCCGATAAAAGCCCCATAAGGTGAAGCGCGCTTTTATTCTCCTTGCATTTTTCTATAGCTTTAGCAAAAGATTCGTTTTTGAAAAACATTCCATCTTCAATTTCTTTTGAGATTCGTGTCAGCTCCTGATAAACAATCCGCCCCGCCCCGATATTCGTATGCCCGACTTCTGAATTACCCATCTGCCCCTTAGGAAGCCCCACTTCGTATCCCGAACAGGCAAGCTTTGTCATCGGGCATGTCGAAAAAACACGATCAAGATTTGGTGTCGAAGCCGCTTCAATCGCGCTGAACTTTTTATTCTGCGTAAGGCCGAAGCCATCCATGATAATAAGAATAATTGGATTTTTCATATTATTGATTTGCCGCTTCCACTATTTGTGTAAAGTCCGCCGCTTTTAACGACGCACCGCCGATAAGTCCGCCGTCAATATCTGTCTGAGCTAAAAGTTCAGCTGCATTTTTGGCGTTCATCGAGCCTCCATACTGAATAGTTACGGATCTGGCCGCCCTGGCGCCATATAGTTCGCGCAGACAGGTGCGTACCCCCTCGCAGACCTCGTTAGCCTGGCTGCTTGTAGCAGTGCGGCCCGTGCCGATTGCCCATATGGGTTCGTACGCGAAGACCACTTTCTTGAGTTCCTTGGCGGCAACGCCTTTCAATGCGATTTTGACCTGCATCCTAATATTGTCCATCGTCACACCCTGATCCCGTTGCTCAATGCTTTCTCCGACGCAGACGATCGGACGCAAACCAGCCTCAAGCGCCTTAATAACCTTTTTGTTTACAGTTTCGTCAGTTTCGTTAAAATACTGCCTGCGCTCCGAATGTCCGATAATGGCGTACTTAACGCCGAGATCCGTCAGCATGTCGGCCGATACCTCGCCTGTGAAAGCTCCGGATTTTTCAAAGTGCATATTTTGTGCCCCGATAGCGATCTTGGACCCCTTCGCCGCCTTAATTGCCGCCGAAATATCGACAAAAGGAACGCACAGCACAACATCGCACCATTTCGCCTTTGCGAGAAGAGGCTTCAATTCTTCAATCAGGGCACGGGTCTCCGAGGCTGTTTTGTTCATTTTCCAGTTTCCGGCAATAATTGTTTTACGGTACCTGCGGTTCATTATTATCCCCCTTAAAAGTGCTCTTGCAGAATTATTTATCCAAAAGGCAGGCAATACCCGGCAGTTCGATACCCTCTAAAAATTCAAGAGAAGCGCCGCCGCCGGTAGATATATGAGTCATTCTGTCTGAATACCCTAGTTTTTTGACCGCAGAAACGGAATCCCCTCCGCCAATTATTGAAATCACGCCTTTTTCGTTCACTATAGCTTCGGCAATTGCGGATGTGCCCATTGAGAAGGCATCGAATTCGAACACGCCCATCGGTCCGTTCCAGATGACGGTGCCGGCGCCTTTAATGGCATTCCGGTAAGCTTCAATTGTTTTAGGCCCGATATCAAGGCCCATTTTGTCCGCCGGAATATTTTCATCCTCCGTTGCAATAAAGGGAGAATCAGCCGCAAACGAATCGGCTGCCAGTGAATCTTTTGGCAGTAAGAACTTAACGCCTTTTTCGCTGGCCTTTTTTACCATATCGCGCGCGTAATCAAGCTTGTCCGCTTCAAGAAGCGATTTGCCGATTTCCTTACCTAAAGCCTTCAGGAAAGTATACCCCATACCTCCGCCAATGATAATCGTGTCACATTTTTCAAGGAGGTTGTTGATAACTCCGATTTTGTCCGAAACCTTTGCTCCGCCTAGAATCGCGACAAGCGGCCTTTTCGGATTTTCAAGGGCGCTGCCCATAACAGTTATTTCTTTCTGAATAAGGTATCCGCATACAGCGGGTAAAAAGGCAGCCACTCCAGCTGTAGACGCATGCGCCCTGTGGGAAGTTCCGAACGCGTCGTTTACATAAATATCCGCTAAGGATGCAAGCTTTTTGGCGAATTCGGGATCGTTTGCTTCCTCTTCAGGATAAAAGCGAACGTTTTCCAGCAATATAGCCTCGCCCTCACGGAGAGACTCTGCAAGGTTCTTTGCGCCTTCGCCTATTGCATCTGGTGCAAGCTTGACTGTAAAGCCCAATATTTTTGAAAGAGACTCGGCAACGGGCTTAAGCGAATATTTCAAATCGAATTTTCCCTTTGGACGGCCCAAATGAGAGCAAAGGATAACCTTTGCGTGGTGGTCCAGCAAGTATCTGATTGTCGGAATAGACGCCACGATCCGCTTGTCGTTTGTAATTTTGCCGGTTTCATCCTGCGGTACGTTAAAGTCGCAGCGAACGAGAACCTTTTTGCCGTGAACGTCAATGTCTTCCACACTTTTTTTGTCGTACTTCATCTTGCCACTTCCTCATATTTAATTATGCAGGATTTTCAAAAAAACTCTCAAATCCTGTACATTATATTACCTGATTATTAAAAAATCAATGTGTAGTTCTCCAAATATTGTTACTTTTTTTAACAAATTCTATGCTTTTATTATTAGCCTCTCTTTTACCCGTAAAAAGCGACACCGATAGACTTCGGCCCGCTGTTTGTCGTAACGGATGGACCTATAGGCACTCGGCGGACGGCCATAGCGCCGACATCTCCAATCAGAAGCTGCTCGGCTTTTTTGAGTTCATCCTCCGGGACATCCGAGTAAAGCAGGATGATTGTCTGTTCCTCGGGTGATTTTATAAGCTTCTTAACATGCGCGGAAATCCTCGGAATCAGGGCATGGTCGCTCCTGACTTTGTCAAAAACGGTAACCGAACCGTTATACACGTCGGAAATAGGCCTTAATCCGAGAGCTTCACCGATAAAAGCCGCGCCACCGGAAATCCGCCCGCTTTTTCTCAGGTGTTTTAAGCTGAAAACCGCAAGGAACGCCCGGGAGCTTTCTATTTTTCCGCGGGCGTCGTTAAGAATATCTTCGAATAAGTCTCCCCTGTCGCGCATTTTAGCGCAGTTTACGGCAATCCGTCCGTAAATATAGGAATACGTGCGGGAATCAAGAAGCTCTATCCTCATGTCGTTTCCGCATTCCGAATAAAATATTTCCCGAGCCGCGCAGCCCGTTGAGTACGTGCCGGATCCCTTGGCATTTATCAATATGCATAAAACATGGGAATAACCGTTATCCTGCGCTTTCCTGAACGTCTCTATGTAAGCATCCAGAGTTACCTGCGATGTGGTTGGAATTTCGTCTGTATTTTCCAGTATCCTCCAGTAATCCTGAGGGACAATATCATATTCCGAGTAAGTTTTTCCTCCGTAACTTATGGTTATGGGCAGTATTACAATCCCGTGCTTTTTAACTTCTTCCTTTGGAATGTCACTTGCGGAATCGCTGACAATAAGAATTTTTTCCAACAGTTTCCCTCCTCAGCGCCGTGATCAGGCATTCTTAAAATAGTCGCTGGATTCCGTTAATCCGGGAAAAGACAGCTGCCTCAGGGCCTCATACGTAACTACGGCCACCGAATTTGAGAGATTCAGGCTTCTCGCCCCCTGAACCATCGGGATACGTATACAGCTTTCGATGTTGTTTTTAAGAAGCTTCTCCGGAAGTCCCGCTGTTTCCTTCCCGAAAAGTATAAAATCCTCGTCTCTGAAGCTAAACTCACTATAAATATATTTAGCTTTCGTTGTAGAAAATACAAATCTTGCATTTTTGTTGATATTGAAAAAGTCGTCAAGATTTTCGTACACCTGAACCTTTAACAGATGCCAGTAATCAAGGCCGCACCTTTTCATTTTCCTGTCGTCAAGCGTAAATCCCAGCGGCTTTACAAGGTGAAGCCTTGTGTTTGTCGCGGCGCATGTCCGCGCGATATTTCCCGTGTTCTGGGGTATCTCGGGCTCAACCAGAACAATATTAAGCATAGAAGGACCTCTAATCTCTGTTATATCGGAAATAAGGCAATGACCGTCCGGCTGGGGACAGTCAAAGCCTTTAATATTATTTGTTGTTTTCCGCAGTTATTCCTATCGAAAGCTCGCGCAGCTGTTTGCCTTCAACTTCGGACGGACAGCTCGTCATCGGCTCGGAGGCATTCTGCACCTTGGGGAAAGCAATAACGTCCCTGATCGAGTCCCTGCCGGACAGCAGCATGCATAACCGGTCCAGACCATATGCAAGACCTCCGTGCGGCGGCGCTCCGTAACGGAATGCTTCAAGCAGATGCCCGAAACGCTCCTTCGCCTCTTCCTTAGTAAAGCCGAGCGCCTCAAAGATAGTTGTCTGAAGGTCCGTATCGTGTATTCTGATCGATCCGCCGCCAAGTTCCGTTCCGTTCAGTACAATATCGTATGCCTTTGAGCGGACGCGTCCCGGATCTGTTTTCAGCATGTCTATGTCCTCATCCATCGGCGCGGTAAACGGATGGTGTATCGCCACATATCGCTTTTCTTCCTCGGAGTATTCGAGAAGCGGGAATTCGGTAACCCAGAGAAGCTTGTAATCGCCCGGTTCCATAAGCCCCAGCCTTTTTGCGACCTCGCACCTGAGGCTGCCCAAAGCTGTGAGCGCCGTTAACTCGTCCCCGTCCGCAATAATCAGTACAAGATCGCCCTGCTTTGCCTGAGCGACGCCCAAAATTTCCTCAGTTTCAGACGGAGTCAGGAACTTGGCGAAGCTCGAGGTGGTTTCTTCCGCCATTCTGTACCATGCCAGGCCTTTAGCCCTGTAAGTCTTTACATATTCCGAAAGTGAATCTATTTCCTTGCGGGTAAATTTAGACGCCCCGCCCGGCACCGTAATAAGCCTTACCGTGCCCCCTGCTTTTACGGCGTCTGAAAACACCTTGAATCCGCAATTTTCAGCAACTGATGATATATCCTTTATTTCCATGCCGAAGCGCAGATCCGGCTTATCAGAGCCGAACCTGTCCATCGCCTCGCGCCACGTAATACGTGGAAGCGGCAGTTCGACGTCGATCGACAGGATTTCCTTAAAAATCTGTTTCAGGAATCCCTCGTTCACCGCTATTACGTCGTCCACGCCGACAAAAGACATTTCAAGATCGATTTGCGTAAACTCAGGCTGCCTGTCCGCGCGGAGATCCTCGTCGCGGAAGCAACGCGCGATTTGGATATATCGGTCGAAGCCTGCGATCATCAGTATCTGCTTATACTGCTGAGGCGACTGAGGCAGCGCATAGAACCTGCCCGGATGTACGCGGCTCGGGACGAGGTAATCTCTCGCGCCCTCCGGGGTAGACTTTGTCAGGATCGGGGTTTCGATTTCAAGAAAGCCCTCGCCGTCGAAATAATTTCGCGCAATCTGCGTGATCCTGTGGCGCAGCCTTATAGACTCCTGCAGCGACGCGCGGCGCAGGTCTAAATACCTGTATTTGAGCCTGAGCTGATCGTTAACGTCAATGCCATCGCTTATCTCAAACGGAGGCGTCTCGGATTTTGAAAAAATCCGAATTCCGTCAGATAATATTTCAATATTTCCTGTGGGCAGCTTCGGATTTTTAGAAGCGCGTTCGCGCACCGTTCCCGTGATTTTCAGAACATACTCCGAGCGCGCCGAAAATGCCAGATCGAAAATTTCTTTGCCGCACGACTCGTCAAAAACGCATTGAACGATGCCCTCCCGGTCGCGCAGATCAATAAAAATCAGGCTTCCGAGATCGCGCATCCTTGAAACCCATCCGCAAACCGCGACATGCCTTCCGATGTCCTTTTCCCTCAGCGTGCCGCAATAGTCCTCCCGTCCGTATTCCGCATTGTATTTAACCATAATTATACCTCGTCAACCTTTACGTATTATTACATCAAGCCTTTTACCGCTCTTGTAATGCTGTCAACCGAAAGCCTTGTCGTAGCTGCACGGTTCGAGTTCATGTCCTCGATTTTCCCGTATCCGCTTAAAAGCTCGTCCTCGCCGATTACAAGCTTGTATTTTGCGCCCAGACGGTCTGCATGCCGGACCTGGAGCTTTACCCCCCTGTCGCAGAGGTCATACTCTGCCGCGACCCCGTTAAGCCTCAGCTCATGGCAAAGCTTGCGCACGGCTTTCTTCGCGTTGTCGCCAATCCCCGCGATATAAATATCCGGAGCCGGCACTTCTGGGAACTTCGCGCCGCATGCCTCCATTGTCAGAAGAAGCCGCTCGAGCCCGCAGCCGAATCCCAGCGCCGGCGTATCCGGCCCGCCGAGTAAACTGACAAGGCCGTCATAACGTCCGCCGCCGCAAATCGTACCTTGGGCCCCTATCGTATCGGTGTAAAATTCGAATACCGTGCGGTTATAATAGTCAAGCCCTCTCACTATTCCGGGGTCTACCTCAAATTTCACGTCAAGATCAATTAAACATCTGAGGACTTCTTCAAAATGGGCAGTACAGTCGCCGCAAAGGTAATCTATTGTTTTCGGAGCCTCTTTAGCAATAGCTCCGCAGATCGGGCTCTTGCAATCCAATATGCGCATGGGGTTTTTTTCAAGGCGTTCAAGGCAGGTAGGGCAGAGGTCGCCCTTTCTGGTCTCAAAATACTCCTTAAGCGCTTTTACATATTTGACGCGGCAATCCGGACACCCGATTGAATTTACCCGCACGGACACTCCGGTTATTCCGAGCCGTTTTAATATAGTGTCTATGACTGCGATAACCTCGGCGTCGGCGGCAGGCCCTTTTGCCCCGAAACACTCGATGCCGAACTGGTGGTGCTCGCGCAGCCGTCCAGCCTGAGGCTTCTCATAGCGGAAATTCGGAACGATATAGTAAACCTTAAACGGCATAACCCCGGCGTAAAGCGAGTTTTCAACAAAAGCGCGGACGACTGAAGCCGTCCCTTCCGGCCTTAGGGTAACCGAGCGGTCCGATTTGTCCAGAAAAGTGTACATTTCTTTCTGAACGACGTCGGTAGTGTCTCCGATGCCTCTCAGGAAAAGCTCCGTGCGTTCGAACGTCGGTATTCTGATTTCATGGTATCCGAATCTTTTAGCGATGTCTCTTAAAATGCTCTCCACATATTGCCACTTAAAGGACTGATCCGGTGTAACATCGGCCGTGCCCTTAAGTTTTTGTATTTTTTCACCCATAGTTAACTCCTTTCGTAATCCGTGAATTCCGATTTTTCGGGCGAATACAAAAACGCTCCGCCCCATTAGTGAGACGGAGCGAATTTAATGCTACTATCTCTTGTTTTTGGGATTTACAATATCGCGCCAGCCGAGGTCTCCGCGTCCGAGCCCCAAAATAAGCATTTCAGCGGTAGCTACGTTTGTTGCAATCGGAATATTGTGTATGTCGCAGAGCCGAATGAGTGAATGAACGTCCGGCTCATACTGTTTGTCCGTAAACGGGTCTCTGAAAAATAAAACCATATCTATTTCGTTGTAGGATACTCTTGCGCCTATCTGCTGCTCTCCGCCCTG
The DNA here is from genome assembly GCA_030705725.1 of Bacillota bacterium. Taxonomy (GTDB): domain Bacteria; phylum Bacillota; class Clostridia; order Oscillospirales; family Butyricicoccaceae; genus UBA6114. Next base: position 30 of record JAUZPW010000039.1, on the reverse strand, counting down.
CCTTCCGGGCAGGAAGCGCTCGATTTTAAG
>JAUZPW010000389.1 GCA_030705725.1 Bacillota bacterium | reverse complement strand
CACGGTTATCTCAAAATTTCTGACAAAAAACAGTCAGGTTTATTATTCCATTTCAGCAACCACAAGAACACGGCGCAGCCACGAGGTAAACGGCGTCGACTATTACTTTCTGGACCGCACCGAATTCTTAAAAATGATAGAGGAAGACCAATTTTTAGAGCACGCCGAATATGTCGGCAATCTTTACGGAACACCGCAAAAACCGGTTCTGGAAGCGCTTTCCGAAGGGCGGGACGCAATTTTGGAGATCGAGGTCACGGGAGCCCTCACAGTTCGCGAAAAATGGCCCGAGGCCGTGTTGATTTTTATCGTGCCGCCTTCTTTTTCAGTGCTTGAACAGAGACTGAAAGGCCGCGGCACCGAGCCTGAGGAAATCATTCAGAAACGCCTTTTAAAAGCCCAATCCGAATATAAAGCGGCAAATATTTTTGATTATATCGTTGTTAATTCCGACGCGGATAAAGGCGCGGATGAAATAAAAGCCATTATCGAAGCCGAGAGCTATAAAACAGAGAAAAGAAAGAAATACATCGAATTCTAAAGTGGTAAAGAAAGGCCTGATAAATTTATGCTTAATCCGTCTATGAGCGAGCTTTTAAAGAAAGTCAACAGCCGCTATCAGCTTGTCAATCTTATTGCATGCCGGGCGCGGGACATTGTCGAAAAGGGCAATAACACGGACTTAGACGAAAAGCCGGTGAAAATTGCAATAGATGAAATTTACGAAGGTAAAATTACGCTTAAGAAAAGTAATAAATAAAGCTTTACGGGCGGTGGTTGCTTTCCGCCGCCATTTTTTTTCGGGAGATTTTTATGGAACGATACCGTGTATGCAAAATAGCGGTCGATACGCCGCTTATCGGTATTGACAAGCCTTACGATTACAGGATTGACGCTTCGGCCATGGATTCGGCAGAACCCGGAATGCGCGTTATAGTGCCTTTCGGACGGTCAAACCGAAAAACCAACGGAATAATATTGTCGGTCGAATCCGCCAAAGAGGATATAAAAGGCCTCAAATCTGTTGTTTCCGTGCCTGACCGCTCTCCCGTATTGTCCGATGAGCTGCTTAAACTTAATTTTTGGATGAAGGGCCGCTATTTCTGTACGTTTTACGACGCGCTGAAAACGATCCTTCCTTCCGGCAGCGCGGGCGACAAAACGCTTCGCATGCTGTCCCTCGGCATGGACGCATCGGAGGCTTACAGAAATATTGAAAAAGGGTTAAAAAAGCCGGTTTATAAAAGTATCGTCGACCTCGTTGCGGATGGGAAGAGCATACCTCAGAAAGAGCTTTGCTATATGACGGGCGCCGATCATGCGGTAATTTCCAAGCTTTTGTCCCGCGGTGTACTCAAGGCGGAGGATATCGGGGTTTACAGACGTCCGCAAATGCCCATAGGCGGCGAGGCTCCCGCGTTTACGCTTAACGAGGAGCAAAGCTCGGCGCTTGAAGGCCTTATTAAGTTAGCAGCCCTGAACTCTCCGAAAGCCGCGCTTTTGCACGGCGTGACCGGGAGCGGAAAAACAAACGTTTATATCCGTCTGATTCAGAATGTATTAAAGAAAGGGCGCGGCGCTTTG
>JAUZPW010000388.1 GCA_030705725.1 Bacillota bacterium | reverse complement strand
GAACCTTGCCCTGGGAGATGACGGGAATATAAAACGCACCCGCGCCCATAAGGGTATCGGTGCCGGCCCCGGCATTCTTCTGGTTAATGAATACCCAATGGGCTACCGCGCGCTCGTCTTCGGCGAGGAGAAAGGACGCGTCCTGTTCTTCGGACGATTGCATCATTGTGCCGCTCGAGCTGTTTTCCGGATCCTTTGTATATAAAATTGCAGAACGCCCGAATATTTTTATTATATATTCGTTCGTGAGCTCCGTTATGTTTTCAAGCCCTCTGGTGGCCAAAAGCTTTTTATTGATTTCATACAAAACCTCGGTGCGTCTTTCGCGCTCCACAGCCACCTGTGCCTGTGTTTTTACCCGGAAGGTTAGGGTGCTTGTAATAAACGCCGCAAGCAGCATAACTAAGAAAGTGATCGGATAGCCGGGCTGTATGGCGTTAAAGGTAAAATACGGAAACGTAAAGAAAAAATTGAAAATTAGCACGCTCAGAATAGACGCGATCACGCCGTAAGCGTAACCCATAGTCGTTCTCGAAACAACTAAAACCGATAAAATATATACCATAATGATATTCTGGTCGCCGATATCAAGCGCCCGCAGTGCCAAGCAGACAAGCGTAGCCGCCGTCAGGCAGCCAAAGGTTTTTAACGTATCAGCTATTGAAAAAGAAACGCTCGGTCTTAACGATCCTTTTTTCGATTTTCTGTATGACTTTTGTGACGGATTACCCGGAACTATATAAATTTCAACGCTTGGCAGAAGCGTAATCAGCTTATCCTCAAAATCCGTTTGGAAGTAATTTTTGAGTGTCTTTTTATTTCTGCTTTTGCCCATGACAATATTCGTTATTCCCGAAAGCCTTGCGTATTCAGCGATGACAGACGCGAAATCGTCGCCGTTCAGCGTCACGATTTCCGCGCCGAGCTGTTCCGCCAAATCCATGTTTGTTTTGATATTCTTTTTCTCGCTTTCGGATAAATACCGGCTTTCAAAATTTTCAACATATGCCGCGACCCACGGAGCGTGAAAAGCTTCGGCCGTCCTTGCCGTCCACCGGATACACCTTACAGAGGAAGGAGAAGGGCCGATGCAGACAAGAATTTTTGTGCTGGCCATTTTCTCAGCCATTTTCAGTTCGCTTTGGTTTCCGTGGCTTATTCGGTCGGCTGCCTTTCGCATGGCGATTTCCCGCAAAAGCCTAAGGTTTTCCCTTGTGAAAAAATTATTTAAAGCTGTTTCCGTTCTTTCGGGACGGTATATTTTGCCATTCTCAAAGCGCAAAAGGAGCTCGTCGGGCTCAATATCTATAAGCTTCACCATGTCGGCGCTCTCAAAAATATAATCGGGCACTGTTTCCCGAACCTGAATTTTTGTTATATCCTGCACTACATCGTTAAGGCTTTCGATATGCTGCACATTTATCGTCGTGCTGACGTCGATACCCGCTTTGAGGAGCTCTTCAAGATCCTGATACCTTTTTCTGTTTCGTACTCCCCCGGCATTAGTATGAGCGAGTTCGTCGACCAGAATAAGCTCGGGCTTTCGTAAAAGCGCCGCGTCCAGGTCAAATTCCTTGAGCCGGATG
>JAUZPW010000387.1 GCA_030705725.1 Bacillota bacterium | reverse complement strand
TCACGACCGGGCGGTGGGACACGCACACTTTGCCTATTATCTGAGCGTCGCCGCCGTATTTCGAGGCTTTCATTATTTTGACCGCTTTTTCGGCCTCCTCAGCCGGTACGACCGCGACGAGCTTACCCTCGTTGCCCATCGTGAGCGGATCAAGACCGAGTATTTCGCAGAAGCCCTGCACCTCAGTGTCCGCAAAGCTCAGGCCACCGGGAATTTCGATGCCCGCCGCCGATGCTTCGGCGATCTCGTAGAGAACGGTTGCAAGCCCGCCGCGAGTTATATCCCTCATAGCGTGGATATTTATTCCGCCGTTTAACATATTTAACACCATTTCGCGAAGCGGAGCACAGTCGCTTTTAATGCTGTTTTCTATTCCCATGCGCCTTGACAGTATGCAGGCGTGGTGATTGCCCAGATTGCCGCTTACAATCACCGCGTCTCCCGGCAACGCGTTATGAGAGCTTATTTCGAGCGGGGTCTCAAGAATCCCTATGCCGGAGGTATTGATATAGACTCCTCCGCTGCCTTCTATTACCTTTGTGTCGCCCGCGACGATACTGACGTTCGCTTCCGCCGCGGCGTTCTGCATCGACTGAGCGATCCTTTCGAGGGTGTCTATTTCGAGCCCGTCCTCAAGAATGAAGCCGGCGCTCAGATATTTTGGTGTCGCCCCGCGCATAAGAAGGTCGTTCACGGTGCCGCAGACCGCCATTTTGCCGATGTCTCCCCCGGGGAAAAACAAAGGGTTTACGACAAAGGAGTCGGTCGTAAAGGCCAGTTTGCAGGACGGAACGCCGAAAACGGCCGAGTCCTCCATCAGGTTCAGTATCTCGTTTGAAAAATGCTTTTGAAAAACGTCTTTTATAAGCCGGTTCATTGCCTTTCCGCCGCCGCCGTGGGATGAATTGATTTTCAAGACTTTTGACCCTTCCTTTACATATTCGCGTGCCAAATCCCGCAGGTTCCCTCGGAGGAAACCATACAGGGGCCGAGAGGATTTTCCGGCGTGCATGCTTTGCCGAAAAAAACGCAGTCCGTGGGGCGCGCGCGGCCGATTATCACGCTGCCGCAGAGACAGGCGCTGTTTTTTGTTTCGCCAGCTCCGATTTCGGAGCCACCGTCAAACTGTTTATACTTTTCGGAGAGAAAGTACCCCGAATCCATAATTTCACCGATACCGCGCCAGAAGGACGGCTTTTTAACAAAATATTCCGAGATCACGGACATGGCGGCGGTGTTTCCGCCGTAAGCCACGGCGTTTGGATACAGATTATGCACAAAGCAGGTCTTTTTTTTGTTCTGCACCAAAAGGTCGTATACCGCCGCGATTATCTGCTCGTATCCGAAGCCCGAAACCGCCAGCGGAATCCCGGATTTTCGGCAGAGAGGCTCGTAGGCGCCGGAGCCGATTATAGTGCTGACATGGCCGGGGCCGATAAAACCGTCAATGCCCGGGCCGTTTTCGCAGATCCAATATAAGGCCGGAAGCAGCGATTTGACCGACAGCAGGACGCGGATATTGCCGAGGTTTTCTTCATACGCGCGCTTTATAAGCAGCGCGTAAACCGGAAGCGTGGTTTCAAAGCCG
>JAUZPW010000386.1 GCA_030705725.1 Bacillota bacterium | reverse complement strand
CGAGCCGGCCTGAGACGACGCCGAGCCCGAGGGCGATTCGATTTCGGACGCGCCGTATGGAAGGTTCAGCTTCTGGCCGATTGAGAGCTTGTCGGGGTTAAAATCGGGGTTTGCCTTTTTCAGCTCTCGCAGGGAAATATTGTTTTTCTTAGCGATTCCGCTTGCCGTATCGCCGCCTTTAACCACGTAAGTGCCCGGCCCGGATGTCGAGGGGTTTTTCTGCGGCGACGCGCTTTTAGGCTGTTCCTGTCCTTTTAATATGCTCATAAGCTCGTCGGGCGTTTTCAAAAAAGCGTTTGCGACAGGCATTTCCGTGACGGAAACGTCCTGTACGAACTGGGTTTTGACGTTTGGCTCGCCTGTCTCGTATTGCTTAAGTATTTTGTCGAGAACAAGGTCGATCGCCGTCTTGCTGGCGTTGGCGCCGATAAGATTTCCGTTAACCTTTAATACGTAAAGATTTGAAACTTCGTTGACCTTCGTAAAGAGCTTTTCTTCAAGCTCCATTGGATTTATGATTTTGGATCTGTCCATAAGCTTAAGCTTATAGCCGACGTTGACGTTCAGGCTGTAGGGATGGTTAAGATAAAAGGCGGAGCGGTTCTCGACAGAGCGGATTACCGAGTCGACCTCTTCCTGATCCGAAACGTAACCTACGTTCTCGCCGTCTATTGACACCTCAAGCCCGAGCCCGAAATAATTTACGGACAGAATCATAGCGGTAAAAACGCCGATCATCGCGACGGCCGGAATCCTACCCATGGGGCTGTGCAAAAAAGTGTCCTTCCAATGGATGAACTTACGCCAGACCTCCCTGAGCGAGGGCGATGCTGCTTTAACGACGCGGACAAACGGAGCCGCCGCAATGGGAAATATCCTGCAGAACACAATTACAATATAAAAGAAGCAGCGCAGCAGGAAATGCCAAACCGAGCTGACGGAAAGCGCAAAGGCCGAAAAATGCTTTTTCAGTTTTAATATCAGCGGGAGGCCGCCGGCAACCAGACCGGTGTTATAAATAAACCGGTTTTTTTTGGCTTTATATATTGCGGCGTATCTGCGGCGCGTGCCGCGGATACGGGCAGGCAGAGGCCTTTTTACAAGGGCTGATTCAGTGAAAGGATATGTGGCTGTAGTGCTGTTTTGCATCGCTTTTCCTCACGTAAGAACATTACAAATCAATATCAATAGAGTTACAAAATGGTTACAAGCATTGTTATAATAACCCATGGGAGAAAAATTGTCAAGAAAAAAAAGATTCTTTGCCCGGCAGGGCCAAGAATCTTTTTTGGTCAGAGGCAAATTAATCGTGAGGCTCGGCGCAGACAGCCAGGATAAAAAACAGAATCGAAGCCGAAGCGCAAAGCCAGAGAAGATTTTCATAATCGGGAACAAAAAACAGCATGCCGTTAACGGCGCAATAGGCGGCTCTGCTGAAGAAAGCTACAAGAACCATGTAAACGGAAGCAAATGAAGTAAAAAACGCTCTTCGCGGATAGTTTCTTCCGAAGAATGTTCCGGAAAAATAAAACACGGCCATCATCGCGAGAGCAAGCGCGAAAAGCTCGTAGGAATAAGACCCGAAGATGGG
>JAUZPW010000385.1 GCA_030705725.1 Bacillota bacterium | reverse complement strand
TCACGCCGACGAAATCGTATCTCTGGGCGGCGCGGAGCTTGCCGCAAGAACCGGGGCTTTGTCGGCGGATCATCTTTTGATGGTTTCGCAGGAGGGAGTTAGCGAGCTTTCAAAGAGCCAAACGGTCGCGACGCTTCTTCCAGCCACGGCGTTTTGCCTCAATAAGCCCTATGCCCCCGCGAGACAGCTCATCGATTCGGGCTGCGCTGTCGCGCTCGCAACCGATTTTAACCCCGGCAGCTGCTTTACGGATTCCATTCCGCTTATCCTGGCGCTCGCCGTCATCCATATGCGCATGTCGCTTAACGAGGCGCTGACGGCGCTCACGTTAAACGGCGCCGCAGCCCTGGGCATCGCCGACAGAGCAGGCAGCCTAGAACCCGGCAAACAGGCCGACTATGTGATCCTTAAATATCCCGATTATCAGTTTCTTATATATCATACCTGCATGAATATCGTCGAAAGCGTCGTAAAAAACGGAACGCTCGTCTATAAAAGCAACGGGTAACGAGCTGCCGCAAACAGTCCGTAAACATAAAGGAGAATCTTAATGAGCCAGAAAAGCGACATAGAAATAGCGCAGAGCACAAAGCTGCTGCCGATTGAAAAAATAGCCGAAAAGGCGGGTATCGGCAGAGAAGACATTGAATTTTACGGGGATTACAAGGCAAAGGTCAGCTTCGGAGTTCTCGATAAGCTTAAACAGAAAAAAGACGGCAGGCTTATTCTCGTCACGGCCATAACGCCGACGCCGGCGGGCGAGGGCAAAACGACGACGACCATAGGCCTCGGCGACGCTCTCGGCAAAGCCGGCAAAAAAACGATGATAGCGCTCAGGGAGCCGTCTCTCGGGCCGGTGTTCGGCGTCAAGGGCGGAGCTGCGGGCGGCGGATACGCCCAGGTAGTCCCGATGGAGGATATAAACCTGCACTTCACGGGTGATTTCCACGCAATCGGCGCCGCCAACAATCTGCTTGCGGCAATGATCGACAACCATATTTATCAGGGCAACGAGCTCAATATAGACACCCGCAGGATCACGTGGAAACGCTGCGTTGATATGAACGACAGGCAGCTGAGGTTTGTCGTCGACGGCATAGGCGGCAAAACAAACGGCGTCCCCAGAGAAGACGGGTACGACATAACGGTCGCGTCCGAGGTTATGGCAATCCTTTGCCTGTCAAGGAATATAGACGACTTAAAGGACAGGCTCGGAAAAATAATAATCGGCTATACAAGGGATAATAAACCCGTAACCGCGGCGCAGCTTAAAGCGCAGGGCGCGATGGCGGCCTTATTAAAGGACGCGCTCAAGCCGAATCTTGTCCAGACATTGGAGCATACTCCGGCGTTTGTTCACGGCGGCCCGTTCGCGAACATCGCGCACGGCTGCAACAGCATAATGGCGACCTCCCTGGCGCTAAAGCTTGCCGATTACGTGGTTACGGAAGCGGGCTTCGGCGCGGATCTCGGCGCGGAGAAGTTTATCGATATAAAGTGCCGCATGGCGGGCTTCATGCCGTCGGCGGTCGTAATAGTCGCAACCGTAAGGGCGCTTAAAATGCACGGAGGGGTGCCGAAAACCGAGCTTTCGGG
>JAUZPW010000384.1 GCA_030705725.1 Bacillota bacterium | reverse complement strand
GTTCGTAATCGAACCTATGTCGAATCCGATCGCCGTGCTTATACTTGCCCTCGGGCTCGGCGTTTTGCATATATTCGTCGGAATGGGCCTTTCCGCTTACCGCATGATAAAACAGGGGCATATAAAAGACGCCGTCTTTGACGTCGGCTTCTGGTATCTTATAATCGGCGGGCTTATATCGGCGCTCGTTTTGGGCAAACCGGGTCTGTACGTTGCCGCGGCCGGCGCCGCGGGCGTGCTTTTTACCGCCGGCCGGGCGAAAAAATCGGTCTTCGGCAAAATAACGGGCGGCCTCGGCGCGCTTTACGGCGTCACCGGCTACCTCTCGGACGTCCTTTCCTACTCCCGCCTGATGGCGCTCGGGCTGACTACCGGCGTCGTGGCGACCGTCGTAAACGCAATGGGCTCTCTCGGAGGAAACACGTTTTTGGGCTGGCTGCTTTTCCTCTTCGCCTTCCTGCTGGGCCACTCGTTTAACATCGCGGTCAATATACTGGGATCGTTCGTGCATTCCTGCAGACTGCACTACGTTGAATTCTTCGGCAAATTTTTTGAAGGCGGGGGCCATCCCTTCACTCCGCTTAGTATCAAAACAAAATACGTTGAAATTATTAAGGAGGATAACTAAATGGAATGGAAAGAGATTTTTAACGGGCAGTTCTGGGCCATGTTCGGCGCTGCTCTCGCAGCCGGATTCGGAGGCCTCGGAAGCGCAAAAGGTGTAAGCATAGCGGGCGAAGCCGGCGCGGGCGTCTTAACCGAGGATTCGAACAAATTCGTGCCGACGCTCCTTCTGCAGGCGCTTCCCGGAACGCAGGGAATCTACGGGCTTCTGGTTGCTTTTATAATCCTGAATAAAATCGGCGTATTCGCGGGTTCGGTAAGCCTTACCCTCAACCAGGGCTTTTTATACTTTGTCGCCGCCCTTCCGGCCGCGATGGTCGAATTCTATTCCGCAATAATGCAGGGCCGCGCCTCCGTCGCGTCCATGGGCGTAATCGCAAAGAGGCCCGAGGATATAGCAAAAGCGATGCTTTATCCCGCCATGGTTGAAACCTACGCGGTTTTAGCTCTTCTGATTTCCATTCTGATGGTTCTCTACATTAAATAAAGGAAGTGCCCGAATGAACGGTATTGAAAAAATCACCGGGAAAATCGCGGGCGACGCCGAAGCCGAAAAAGCGAAGATTCTCGAAAAAGCCGCCGACGACGCTGCCGCGGTAAAGGCATCCTATGACGAAAAGGCAAAAGAGGAAGTAAAGGCGCTTTTAGACGACGCAGCTTTTCAGGCGAAAGAGCGCGTTCGCCGCGCCGTATCCTCCCTTGAGCTCGAAGCCAGAAAAAACCTGCTCGCAAAAAAGCAGGAGCTTATAACCGGGGCCTTCGACGCGGCTTTCGACAGTATAATGAAGCTGCCCGAGGACCGCTATGTAGCCTTTTTGTGCCGCCTCGCGTGTGAGGCGTCCTTAACGGGAAATGAGGAAGTGGTCTTGTCCCCGGCCGACCGTTCCCGCTTCGGGAAACAGGTCGTGATCGGTGCGAACAGCCTTCTCGGACAGGCCAAAAAAAGCGCCGCCCTAACGCTCTCGCAGGAGATGCGGCCCATAAACGGCGG
>JAUZPW010000383.1 GCA_030705725.1 Bacillota bacterium | reverse complement strand
GGGCGAAGGTAAGGGAGCACCGCCCGTCTTCGCCGGTTGTTCCGGTAAGAAACGAAGCCGTATCGAGGAAATTTTTGCGGATATAGTCCGAGCCGCCCTCGCCGCCCTTTTCAGCAAGACCCGAGCCGCTGAAATCGTGCTGGACATATGAAGCGTAAGTGTTAATTATCGGGTAGAAGTATTTCGAATAAATGTTACCCAATGGATCGGCGATCTGATTCGCAACGGCGAACGCTGCTTCGTCGACTACGCTGACGCAGACTGAGGCGTTCGGCACGGGTTTATTGTTTTTGTCTTTTACAAGGATGCCGAATTTTACGCTTTGCCCCGGAGAATATTTATCGCTGTCCGCAGATGCCTCAACGGTAAGCCTCATTTCTTCCGGGTTGTAATAAAGCGTTTCGCTCGAAACCGGGTAGATATTTTTTCCATCGAAGTAAGCGCCGGCAAACATGACATTCGGAATATCGTTTTTGCCGAAAGTATAGCTAAACCCCGTGGAATTGACGGTTTTCGAGTCCATTATGCCGCTGCGCACCGCGGCGTAAAGAACCCTGCCCTTGCCCTGTACGGGCCTGCTGTTTTCCATAAGCCTGATATTTGTGCTTTCACCGGAGGAAAGGGAATTTTTGCCGTCCGCTGAAAAATAATAATTTTTTATACTGGAGTCGTTTGGGTAAGAATCGCCGCAGAAGTAAATCGTCTGGCCGATTTTTCCACCTCGGGAATCGCTGCATTCGAGAATGCCGTAATAATATCTGTCGACATAGTTTTTATATGCCAGATTTTCGAATGTCGTTTTTCCGCCTGTGGTCGAAGACTTATAAACCTTGATCTGCTTTTCGGATTTTTCGTATTCATATTTGGGCACTACGACTTTGTTTATATAATCATAATAACTGCCGGTCTTGTTCTTTTTCCAGGTCACTTCCATGATTTTGAGAGTAACGGGTATATCGGCAACGGCACCCTTGATTTTCGAGTAATCGTTATCGGATATATCCTGAGCTGAGCTTATTTTACTGAGGTCTATACGATTTGTTTCGGCTTCTATGGAGAAACTTCCGGAGTTTTCGGAGAGCTTTGCGTTTAACATTGTATCCCTTGGAAACACGTTAACAAAAGTTTCGGTTTGCGACATCGTATCCTCGGCACCGGCAGTGCCCACTGAGCAATAAAAGGATTGGGGATACCATGTATTTTCCGTATCTTTATATGTAAACCGTTTACTTATCGCTCCGTTTTTGTCGCTCGTTTGTTCTGAGGTTCCGTTGCTGGAATCAATACTAAAAGGAATATTTGACGCCGGAGTGCCGTCGAAAAACGATGCCGCTGCGGTCATGTTTAGGTGTTCCCAGCCGAAATATGCAATTTTGTCAAAGCCCGCGTCAATGGTAAACGCCGGTTTTATATATTCGCCGACGCTTATATATGACGTGCAGTAATCGGTTTCGCCGGAGGAAAGAGTAAGCCTGTATTGACCCGAGGCAAGCCCATCGATCTTAAGCTTGCCGGAAAACGTGCCGGATTTGTTGACCTGGACCTCCGTTTTTAGCGGCGTGCTGTCATTGCTTCCGATGTCAAGCCTGAGCTCCGCGCTGCCGGGAATCTCGGATTTGCC
>JAUZPW010000382.1 GCA_030705725.1 Bacillota bacterium | reverse complement strand
ACGGGTCCTCACAGCCCTCGAGACCGGCCTCGTCTCCATAGTAAATGCAGGGCACGCCCAACACGGTATACTGTATAAGTGACAAAAGCTTTAGCCTTTTTTTGGCGAGCCCGTATTTTTCGGGGCTAAGTTTATAAAATTCTTTCCGGGATTCCGGGAGGTCTTCAGGGGCTTCGCCGAGAACCGTGATGATGCGCGCTCTGTCGTGGCTGCCTATTAAGTTTAGCGCCATTTTATAGTTTTCCGGAGGGTAGTTTTCCTTTAAGCTCATAAGACGCGAGGCAAGCCCGAAGGCTGAAAGCTTTCCTAGCATAAAATCTGTTAGGGCCGACCGAAACGGGTAGTTCATGACCGAGTCTAGCTCGCGTCCGAGGAGATACTTCCGACGCCTGCCGTAACTTATTTTATTGCTGGCATCCTCCCAGACCTCGCCGATAAGCACGCTGTCGGGCCGGGTAAATTTCATAGCGCCGCGCAGGTTCTGAATAAATTCATCGGGCAGCTCATCGGCGACGTCAAGCCGCCAGCCTCGGGCGCCCGCTCTGAGCCAACGGCGTACGATACTGTCGTCGCCACCGTAAATAAAATCATTATAAGTTGTATTTTTTTTATCAACGCAGGGAAGATCCGAGACGCCCCACCAGCAATCGTATTTATCCGGAAATTCCGTGAAGCTGTACCAGTCGAAGTACGGCGAATCCTTGCCCTGGCACGCGCCGCGGCTTCTATAGTTTCCGTATTTGTCAAAATAAACGCTGTCGGCTCCGGTATGGCTGAAAACACCGTCCAGGATCAGGCTGATTCCGAGTTTTTCGGCCTCCGTTACAAGCTTCTTAAAGCTTTCGTCGTCTCCGAAGCCCGGGTCGATGCGCGTATAATCCGCCGTGTCATATTTGTGACTGCTGGAGGCTTCAAAAATTGGGTTAAGGTACACAGCGCTTATTCCCAGGCTTTTGAGATAGAGCAGCTTTTCGCATATCCCCTCGAGCGTTCCGCCGAACATGGGCCAGCGGGTAACCTCGCCTTTTTCGTTTTTAATATAAAAAGGTATGTCGGAAAAGCTTTCAGTAAAGAGGCGTTTCGTCCCGCGCCAGCCCTCGGGACGGACGGAATCTTGCCGCCTTTTTTCGAAATCGCTCCCTCTGCAAAACCTATCCGGGAAAATCTGATAAACAACGGCGTTCTTAAACCATTCGGGAGCTGCGCTTACTTCGTACACGGTAATCTGATAGGGTATGGGCTCGCTTTCTGAAAGCCGGCCTGAGCCACCGTATCCTTCGGCGTTATTGCCGTAATAGAGCGTATTGCCGCGGCTGTCCGTGAGGATAAAATAATACCAAAGCAGAGCGCCCTCGGAAGGCGTCTTTATTTTTACGAAAAAGCGAAGCTTATCTACCAAATTACGCTCCATCGGGATTCTTTCCTCTTTTTCTCCGTCGCGACGCAGGATAAGGTCGCACCCGGTTATCCCGTCGGTAACCGCCGCCTCGAGCGTGAGGGAGACTGTTTCACCCGCTCGCACCGCGCCGAAAGGACTGCGGAACGCTAAGTTATGCGAATTGTGGCAAACTGTCATAATAACTCCAATTATTTAAGCATATCCTTGTAAAGTGCGGCGTACTTT
>JAUZPW010000381.1 GCA_030705725.1 Bacillota bacterium | reverse complement strand
ATCGCGGCGACGTCCGAAGTGCCGGCGTAAAGCGCCCCGCCGAGCCCGATAGCGAACATTGCGGTGCTGCCCGCAAAATAGCCTATAACGCTGCCCAAAGTACCCGCCGTTTTATTTTTCACGTCGCGGGTGTAATCCGAAATAAGAGGCAGCCATGAAAGCGCCATAGCCGCCGACAGCTCTACGCCTTCGCCGAAGGCCATGGTTCCGGCCGGCAAAGGATTCAAATTCCCCCTATAAACTATGAAGCCGAGAAGCACCGAAAGCGCGAATAAGGCACTTATAATAACGACGTTTATTTTTGCAAGGTTTTTCATCCCGACCAGAATCCAGACGCAGATAAAGACGCCTATCAGAATGCACCAGAGCGCATGGCTTTTATAAGCGAGCATTTTTTCGGAGATCACATTCAGGGCCGAAGCGCCGTTTACTATCATAATGGCCGTCCAGCCTAGAAGCTGAAGGATATTCAGCACGGAGAAACCGCAGGAACCGTATGTACCGAAGGAAATCCTCGTTGATTCGATTGATGAAAGCCCCGTTTCAGCCCCGATCAGCCCCGCGAAATAGAGCACGAAAGCGCCGATCAGATGCCCGGAGAGTATAGACAAAAGCCCTTTGTAGAGGCCCAGGGGGGCTATGAGGGCGCCGGTCTGTATTTCGGCAATCGACACGGCCGCCCCGAACCAAAGAAATACCTGACTAAACGCGGTTGTTTTGACATTTTCCTCAGATTTCACTGATTTTCTTCATCCTTTCGATCGTTTTGCCGTCAAGCATGCTTACACAGTCGATGAGGCCCGCCCTGAAGCTGCCGGTTCCGGCCAGCTCGAATTCTTTGAAGGCCAGCTCGCCCGCGATGCCCATTGTAACGATTCCGGCCACAGACGAGGAGAAATAATCCCGGGTCGCTCCGCAGTAGCAGCCGACGAGAGAGGTCGTCATGCAGCCCGTGCCTGTGACGTTCTTTAGCGTCTGATGCCCGTTTGCGACAGCAACAGTACGGCAGCCGTCCGAAATAAAATCCGTTTCCCCGGTAACCGCGACGACGCACCCGAGGTTTTTTGAAAGTGTTTTTGCCGTTTCCGCGCCTGTTATAACGTTTCCCGAGCCGTCTTCATCCGACGCGTCGACACCTTTGGAGGACGCTCCGAGACCGGCGAGAAAGCGGATCTCGGACATGTTGCCGCGAAGGACGCTTATCTTGACGTTATTAAGAATTTCAGAAACCGAGTCGCCGCGGAGTTTTGAAACGCCGACTCCTACCGGATCGAGGATCACGGGGACGCTTAAGCTGTTTGCCGCTTTTCCGGCGACGAGCATTGATTCCACGGTACGTTTATTAAGTGTGCCGATATTAAGCACCAGTGCCGAGGATACGGAAACGATGTCCGATACCTCGCCGCAGTCGTCCGCCATAACGGGTGACGCGCCGAGCGCGAGCACGATATTTGCGCAGTCGTTTACCGTGACGTAATTTGTGATATGGTGAATGAGCGGCTTTTTTGACCTGACCTCCGAGAGCATATCCGCAAAGTTAATAAGCATTTTAATTTTCCTCCGTTTTAAGTCCGTTTTTATAAAGCTCGTAAAAGTGGTGCGTTGGGCCGCAGCCGTGACCGAGGGGCAGAGCGTGCT
>JAUZPW010000380.1 GCA_030705725.1 Bacillota bacterium | reverse complement strand
GATTTTCCGATATGCTTTGCCCGTCTCCAATATCGCATAAAATCAGATTGCGCAGGCAGAAGCTGCTTGTTTCGTCCGCGGGGACATGCAGCCCGCTCTGGGCCATCATTGACAGAAGCCCCACCGTTTTCAGCGCCACGGTTTTGCCGCCGGTATTGGGTCCGGTTATAACCACTCCCGAAACTTTATTCCCCGCCTCAAAGTTTAACGGCACCGCTGAATCCCGGTTTAGGAGCGGATGCCTTGCGTCAATTATATGAATCTCCCTTCCGGTAGTTAAATCAACGGGCGACGCTTTCATAAAAATACTGAGCTTTCCTTTTGCAAAGAGGAAATCAAGCGTTTCCATCGCCTCGATATTAAGCCTGATGGCCGGAAGATTCTCGCCTATCAGGGCGGTCAGGGTATATAGGATGCGCCTGACCTCGCTGTCCTCCTCGATTCTGAGTGCATAAAGCTCCGCCTCCAGCTTGCCGACGGACATAGGCTCGATAAAGCAGGTTCCTCCCGTATTGGACATTTCGACCACGGTGCCGGCCACGTCGTTTTTGTGCTCACGCTTTACGGGCAGTGTATAGCGGCCGTTTCTGACCGATACAAAGCTCTCCGAAAACCAGTCCTTGTTTTTTCGTAAAAGGGCGTCGAGCTTTGCTTTAATCTGATCGGCTAGGCTGGCGATCTGCCTTCTGATACCTTCAAGCCGGGCTGACGCCTGGTCATCCACAATTCCGTTTCTGATGCACCGTTCGATTTCGCCTTCTAAGTCCCGCAGCTCGTTTATCGATCCGCCGTAAAGCGCGATAGCCGAATCCGTCGCCTCGGCTTTTTTGAGGTATGCTTTCATCCTCCGGCAGGACACAATAAAGGACGACACCTGCGTTATCTGGTCGGGCATCAGCATCGCTTCAATATTAAGCAGTTCTATGACCTTCCAAAGCTCCGACATGGATGAAAGCGGAGGGTTCCCGATTTGTTCAATAATTCGTTTTGCCTGCGTTGTTTCGTTCATCCGGCGTCTTGTCTCAGCCTCGCTTAACGACGGCTTAAGCTCGAGGCAGCGCTTCTTTACAGCATCGGACAGCGCTCGCTCCGCAAGCATTTCAAGTATTTTGTCGAATTCAAGAGTAATATAATGATTCATTTTTATCTCCTTATTAAGATTAAAATGCCCGCAAAGACATACCGCACCTGTAAAAGTGCAGAATGCTCCCTGCGGGCAAAAATCTCAATATATAAAAGCAGCGCGGCAGCCAAAAACACCGCGCATCTATTATTAAAAGGATGAAGCAGTCTGTCAGGTATGTCTTTCAAAAGGGCAGCGCAAGCGAAGGGTTAACCCCAGGGCGCCGTGCCTTTCGCAACTTTATTTAGTTGAGAGCCACCATAACAGACAGGGCCGACATCAATACTCCACCTTCCCGAATATATGCGTTAAGTGTAAACCCGTTTCATTCCGTTGTCAATACGTAAAAGTGTTATTTATTGTAAGTCTCAGCCGAGGGGAACCAGTGCTTTGTGCTGTTTATAAATTTTACAAGCATCAGCATAACCGGCACCTCGGTAAGGACTCCTACCGTACAAGCAAGAACCACCGGGGAGTCCGGGCCGAATAATGAAATTGCGACAGCCACTGATAATTC
>JAUZPW010000038.1 GCA_030705725.1 Bacillota bacterium | reverse complement strand
GGCCAGAACGGAGCCCAGGTTGAGCACGTAGATATCGCTGCACAGATTCACAACGACTTCCAGGTGATGCTCGATCAGAATAATAGCCATATTTGTTTCATTTTTCTGATGGATGTCGCGGATAAATTTGATCAGCTCCTGAGTTTCCTCGTTGTTCATACCGGCGGCGGGCTCGTCCAGAAGAAGGAGCTTCGGCTTTGTCGCGATGGCGCGGGCGATTTCCAACTTGCGCTGAATGCCGTATGGCAGAGAGTCGGATACAGCATCCTTATAATCCTGAAGGTTGACGCGTTTTAAGTATTCAAGGGCTTTCTGCTGCATTTCCCTGTCTTTTTTACGCGCGTTCGGAAGGCTCAGCATGGCGGAAAGAATATCGTAGTCGGCTACGCTGTTTATGCCGATGGCCACGTTCTCTGCGGCCGTCATTTTATTGAAAAGACGGATATTCTGGAAAGTACGGCTGATGCCGAGGTGAGCTATTTCGTTGGGTTTAAACTTTTTAAGGTCGCGGCCCTCAAAGGTAATGCTGCCTGAGGTCGTTTCCACAACGCCCGTTATGGCGTTGAACAAAGTGGTCTTGCCGGCACCGTTCGGGCCTATAAGACCGATCATCTGGCCGGGCTCAAGATTGAGACTGACGTTGCTGATGGCCTTTAATCCGCCGAACTGAATGGTTAGATCTTTGATTTCCAGAAAACTCATTTTGTCACCTCCCTGGTTTCCCCAGCGATAGCTTTGGCCTTTTTATGCTTGAATAAGCCGACAAGGCCCTTCAATGAAAATTCCTTGCCGCCCATCAGGCCTTCCGGCTTGAACAGCATAACCAAGATAATGATAAGGCCGTAGATAACGAGACGCCACTTCTGAACTATACGCAGCATTTCAGGCATCATGGCAAGGAACGCGGCGGCCAGAGTCGGACCGGTCACGGAGCCCATGCCGCCGAGCACGACCATGGCAAGGAGGTTATTCGAGGTGGTGATCGAGAAGGTATTCGGTGTAATGAAGGTGTAGTAGCAGGCGTACATGCAGCCCGCCATGCCACAGAAGAAAGCGGAGATCATAAAGCTCTTGATCTTTTCCCTGACGACGTTGACGCCGATAAGCTCGGCGGCCGTCTCTTCGTCACGGACGGAAAGGGCGATGCGGCCGTGTTTGGATTTGGAATAGTTATAGGTCAGCCAAACGCATATAGCGGCGATCAGCAGCACTACCCAGGCCTCGCTGTATTTCGGGATGCCGCTAAGGCCCAAAGCTCCGTTAATCAAAGGATAGATGTTGGACAGGCCGAGACGCACGGCTTCTGAAAAGCCCATCATTGCTATGGCGAAGCAGTCGCCACGCATCTTGCCCTTCATGGTCGGGTAACCGACGATGAGGCTGACCAAGGCCGCCACAAACCCGCCGAAAAGCATGGAGGGGATAAACGGCACGTTCCAGTTAAGCATTAATATTGCGGACGCGTAAGCTCCGATCGACATAAAGCCCGCGTGGCCCAAAGAAAACATTCCGGTAAAGCCGGTCAGTATGGCTAAGCCGCAAACTGCCGTGACGTTAATGGAAATTATGCTGAGAATTCCGGATAAGTATTGATACATTCCTTTAACCTCCCCTTACAGTTTGTTTTTGACGCTCTTGCCAATAAGACCATTGGGAAAGAAGATCAAAACAATAATCAAAACCAAATATGCGATCATATCGCGCAGTCTGGAGGAAATATAGGCGGATACCATGGTTTCAAGCAAACCCAGAATTATCCCGCCCATTACAGCTCCGGGCAGGCTGCCTAGGCCTCCGATAACCGCTGCCACGAACGCTTTATTCGAAACAGCGCCCATAGAAGGGTATACTGTATATTTCATACCGTAAACGACGCCGGCGACACCGGCTGTCAAACCTGATAATGCAAAAACCGCGAACGACACCATATCGACGTTTACGCCCATAAGTCCTGTGGTGTTAACGTCAAAAGAACTCGCACGGATGCTGAGACCGATCTTTGTCTTAAAAATAAACCACCAAAGACATATGAGCATTAGAATCGCGACGCCGCCGGACAGAACGTCAACGCACGCGATGCTGAGATGACCGAAATGGATGATCTGTCTGCCCCAGTTTGAGGGGAAAGGCTTAACGCTTGAGCCGAGAGTCTGGATTGCGAGGTTTTCAACGAAAAAATTGACGCCGATACCGGCGATCATAAGGAACAGGCGCGGGGAATGCTTATTGCGCATAGGACGATAGGTGCTGGCTTCAACAAGCTCGGACGCAAGGGCCGCGACTATCATACCGATTACAATCGCGAGGGGAAGCGGCACATGAGCCAGGTTGATGGCATAAAAAGCGCCGAATGTTCCGACCATCATAATAACGCCGAACGCGAAGTTCGAAAAGTTGTAGATGCTGAAAACCAGCGCGTATCCGACAGCCAGCAGCGCATAAATACTGCCGATGGACAGGCCTGTGACGATCTGCTGGAAAAATACCGTCATCGCTATTTTCCTCCTAATTTAAGGTTTCAGGTATCCTATTCGAGTAGTGAGGGGGAGATCGCTCTCCCCCTCGTTCGAATCATTTCTCTTCTATAGAGTAGGAACCCTTGGAAACCGCTTTGCCGTTTTCAATGGACAGGATGGTGAACTGAGGACCAACAGGATCGTGGTTTTCGTTGAATTTCCACTTGCCGCCGGTTAACATATCAACACCGTCGGTTGTTTCAAGCGCTTCCTTGAGCGTGGGGCCGTCTGTTGACTGTGTTTTGTTGATCGCGTATTCGACAAACTGAAGAGCATTGCATGCATAGAGAGCGTAAAGATGCAGGCTGGCGTTAAGCTCGGCATGCTTCTTTGCAAAATCGTCGACCATAGGCTTGATATTTTCGGAGTTCATATCAAGAGCGGAAATAACGATTGCGCCGTCGAGGGAGTTGCCGGCTACTTTAAGCGCGTCGTCGTTATACCATGCGTCGGAGCCGAGGATCTTTATGTCTTTGTAGCCCATGTCGTTGAGCTGGTTTGCGAAGTTACAAACTTCCTTGTAAGCCGCGGCGGGCATGAACACGTATTCGGGCTTCGCCTGGGCGACTTTTGTGATCTGAGCGCGGAACTCGGTGTCGTTCTGCATGTAGCTTTCATTGGCAACGATTTCACCGCCGAGCTTTTTGAACGCCGCGTCAAATTCGTTAGCGGATTCAACGGTGCTTATGTTGGTGGATTCGGTAAGCTGCGCTACCTTGCGGGCACCGAGCACTTTGTAAGCGTACTGCGCGAGCGTTTCGTAGGTCAGCGAGTTAACAGGAGCGACACGGAAAACGTAAGGCTTCACTGTGCCGTCTTTATTAACGGTAACTTCCTTGTTGCCGCAGTTCGGAAGAAGGGGAACCTTGGCCTGTTCAACAATGCCGCCCAGCGTGATAGCGAACGGGCTGCCGTCCGGGCCGATGATCGCGGTGACATGATCCTGATTTATAAGCTTGTTCGTCGCATTGACGGATTCGGAGAAGTCCTGGGAAATATCGTACCATATGAGCTGTACTTCTCTGCCCAGCAGGCCGCCTTTCGCGTTGATGTCCGCTATACGGTCCTTAAGAGCCGCTATAGCAACCAGTCCGAAATATGCGTCGGAGCCGGATGCCCATGCGAGGTAACCGATTTTTATGGGGTTCGAAGAGTCCGGCTTAGAACCGGCTTCGCTTGCGCTGCCGCTGGAGGAAGCAGGGGTGGACGACGTCTGGGATCCGCTGGGTTTGCTGCAGGCTGCCAGACTGAGAACCATTACCAGAGCCAGGATGAATGAAACAACCTTTTTCATTTTCTCACCTTTCAATTTTTATAATTTTTTATTTAGAGCGCGCCTTTTTTACGGGCGTGCGTCCAAACAAGATTCATGGCGCTTTCCGCGTCTTCGATGATTTGACGTTCATCCATATTGAGAACCCTGCCGTTTTCCTTAAGCAGCCTTCCGGCCACGATAACTTCCGTTATGTCGGAGGAGGAGGTGTTATAAATAAGGTCGGTGATCGGCAGAGTAAAGGGATGATAATGAGGCTTCGCGGTATCTATAAGGATCAGGTCGGCGTCAAGACCTTCGCTGAGCTCGCCCACGGGCAGCCCGATTGCCTGTCCGGCGCCGATCGTGGAGGCAAAAAAGGTCTTCTGCGCGCGCATCTGATGGCGCAGCCGGTTTTCGAGCTTGCCGACAAGAGTCAGGAGCCTGACCTGCTCGGTCATATCCGGTATGCAGCGGCCGCTTCCGATGACCAGATCAAGACCGTCGTACTGGAAACCGAGGAAGGGGGCTATCTGGGCGTCCTGCACGCTTTGCAGGGGGCACAGCGCCGCGACCGACATGCCGCTTTTCATTATCACGCGGTCGGCGTGATCGGCATACTGGTTGCCGCCGACAACGGTTTTGCGGTGGAAGACATGGTTCTTTTGCAGAATCTGCGCGGGCGTCTTATTGTAACGCTCGATGCAGACGTCGCGCTCCTGCTGGGTTTCGTTCGCCGTGACCATCAGCGTGCAGTCGAGGCTGAAAGCGGCGGCTCCGACCTTGCTCATCAGGCTTTCGGACGCCGTTTCGACAGAGCCGAGACCCATGCCGGCTTTAGCCATGCGCCCGGCGGTCTTCTTCACCATCCCGCTGTTCCACGAGACGAGAGCGTCTTCGTCGACCTCTTCCAGAGCGTTTTCGCAGACGCACCAGGCGTCCGTTTCAGGCAGGGTTTTGCGGCTCATCAGCGCGGGCGACGCGATGGCGCGCATTCCGAGCTCGTCGCAAAGCTCGAGGTACAGAGGCAGGTCGCGCACGGAACAATACTCGAGCATCGCGGTGGTTCCGCTGCTTATCGCCTCGAAAAGCGCGAGCTTGAGCAAAGACTTGATCTGAGCGTCGCTCAGAACCTCCTGCGCTATATTTATAAAAGGATTTACGCGCATGTAAAGAGGGGTGTTGCCGAATCTCGACAGCTTTATATCCTCGGGAAGGCTCTTTGAGACAACCGAGGCCAGGCTGCGGCTGCGGCCGTTTATAAAGCCGGGGGCTACAAGCTTGCCGGTGCCGTCTATGGTCTTGCAGCCGGCCGTGATATTTCTGTCGATCTTTTTGAGCTTTCCGTCTTCGATAAGGACGTCGACGCCCTGAAGAATCTTGGTGGCGTTGTAGCCGTCGTTAAAGAAGGTGGTCAGCATGCAGTTTTTTATAAGAAGCTGGTTTTTCATTCTCTTATTCCCTCCAGCCCGTCGTAATAATCGTTAACTATGGTAAGATCCTGACGCAGTTCCCTCAGGTTTGAATAGCCGATGTTGTACACGTCTATGCAGTCGTGGTAATCCATAATCCAGTTGAGGGCGTTTCGGGCGTCGTGCACGAGGTCGCCGCGGCCGAGGGTCTTTATGACATATGTCCCGATATGCCTTTTATTATGGGCTTTGTCGAGCGCGCGGACCATATCGTCGAGGTTGCCCTGTTCGATGCGGGAGCCGTCGCGGTTAAAGGTAACGCAAAGCACCTCTATGCCTTCAACGTCGCTCGCTTCCCACGCCACGTTCGCGCAGTGGGTCGAGAGCCCGGCATGCTTTATAATGCCTTGCTTCTTCATTTCGATCAAGGCCTTGAGCGCGGGCATCTTATAGGGGAGCCTGCCCTCGACAACGCCGTGCAGAAGACAAAAATCAATATAGGGAGTATCGAGGTCGTGCAGTATTTTATTTACTGAATCGTAGGCTTCCTGCTCGGTGTCGGCATATGTCTTGCTTGTGACGACAACCTTTTCGCGGGGGAGGTTCTTAAGCCCCGCCGCAACCGCGGGCTGGCTGCCGTAGCAGTTATCCGTGTCCCAGAAAAATACGTTATGCAGCAAAGCGGCGTCGCTCAGGATCTTTCCGCTGAACTCAGGCAAAAACAAATTAAGATGCTCGGTGCCGAAGGCAATTTTGGAAACCTTCTGGCCCGCAATTGTAGTTTCGCGCGCCCACAATTTCTGCTGTGACATTATTTCGCCTCCTGAAATTGCTTCTGTTTGGGAACAAACTCTCCGTAGCCGGCGCCGGCAACGATGGCCCCGTCCTTGCATACAAGCTCGCCCCTGACCCAGGTTTGTTTAACGGCACCCTTCATTTTGGAGCCGTGATAGATATTGTGCCTGCTCTTTGTCTTCGAAAGGCTCTTTTCGCCGTCGAACGTCCACTCCTCGTCCATATCGACGACCACGATGTCGGCGTCCGCTCCCGGCATGAGGCTGCCCTTTTTGGGGAACAGGCCCATTATTTTAGCGGCGTTTCCGGAAGTGACGGCGGCAAGCTTTGTAAGCGGCAGGCCGCGTTTGTGAACGCCTTCCGTGATGAGGCCCGGAAGCATGGCGTCGTATCCGCCGAAGCCGCAGAGCTCTTTGAAGAAGTTGCCTTCCCTGACCTTCTCGTCGTCGCCGTAGGGGCCGTGGTCGGAGCCTATGGTGTCTATTGTTCCGTCAAATATGTAGCTCCACAGCTTTTCAACGTTTTCGCGGCTGCGGAAGGGAGGATTGCATTTGGCGTAAGCGCCTTTTTCGCGCATGACGCTCTTGTCGAAAAGCAAATAGTGCGGGCATGTCTCAACGGAAACCTTCACGCCGTCGCATTTCGATTGCTTCAAAAACTGCGCGCCCTCGGCGATTGTCATATGGCAGATATAAAGACGGGCGTCTGTCACCTTGGAGAACAAAACGGCGCGCTGTATCGCTTCGAGCTCGACCCACCAGGGCCTGGCGTCGTCATGCTTTGAACCGTCCGTGCAGCCGCTTTCGGCCATGTCGCGGCTGCCGAAGTCCGCCGCCTCGGCGTTCTCGGCGTGCACGCCTATAAGGCCGTCGAACTTCTGCGCGTTACGCATGCCTTTTATAAGGTAGCCGTCGGTGATCTGAGGATAATCGGGGTTCGCGAAGCTCATAAAGCCTTTATAAGCGACGCAGCCGAGCTTATCGAGCTCGGGAAGGTTATCTACGCAGCCCGGAGTCAGTCCGCCCCAGAAGGCAAAATCGACGCATGAACTGGCTTTCGCCACTTTCATTTTAAGATCAAAGCCTTTTTTGTCAACAACGGGAGGGACGCTCAAGGGCATTTCGACTATCGTTGTGATGCCGCCGGACGCCGCGCACTCGGAACCACATTTCCAATCCTCGCGGTAATTGAGCGGGGAAGGATCCCACATATGTACATGAGTATCGATCAGACCGGGCATCAGTACCTTGCCGGTAACGTCCACAACTTCGTATCCGGGATCTACTTTAACGCCGGGTTCGACGATCCCCGAAATCTTGCCGTTTTCTACTAGCAGCGAAGCCCGGACAACACGATCCGGCAAGACTATCTTTCCGCCAGTAAAAACCTTGTTGCCTGTGCCCATACGCAAAATCTCCTTTATATGGTTGTATTGTTTCGATTCATTCATCACTCATTATGAATGATGCTTGCCATCAGTATATCCGACGTTATTGCTTTTGTCAATTTACTTTACGGGCGGTATCAGTAATTTTGTTCATTTCACCAATAATAAAAACAGGGCTTTTAAGAAACCAAACAATGAAAGCTTAAAATATGAGTTTATTTTGGCAATTTTAACATTAAAACAACTTTTTGGTTACATATCCGGTTACCCGGGCGCTGGTTGACATCATTTTTGCAATATGTTATTCTTTTCATAAGCCATTGATTACTGATGAGCAGTGTGGCGACTGTAAGGCGGCATATATCAGACGTTATATTTAATAAGATTATAGCAAAAAGCTACTTGAAGTTTGGAGGTACATTATGGAAAACAATTCTGCTTTAACTCCCGCCAAAATCTATGTAAACCCCACCGATGAGCGTTTTCAGGATTCTTACAGGCGCTGGCAGGGCATTCCTTCCATAGAAGTAAGCGACAAGGGCCGCATCTTCGTTAACTTTTACAGCGGCCAGGATGCTGAAGTCGGCGGGAACATAATGGTTCTTTGCGTGAGCGACGACCACGGCCAGACCTTCAGGTCATGCGCTACCGTCGTCGAGCATCCCGATCCGGAATGCAGAATATACGACCCCAACCTGTGGTTCGACCCGCACGGCCGCCTTTGGATGACCTATACCCAGGCCCGCGGCTTCAACGACGGACGAAGCGGCGTATGGGTATCGATCTGCGAGGACGCCGACGCCGAAGTCCTGCGCTGGTCCGAGCCCCGCCGTATAGCCAACGGCATCATGATGAACAAGCCGACCGTACTTTCAAACGGGGAATGGCTGTTCCCCTGCGCTATCTGGCGCGACGAGAGCGGCAGCGTTCCGACCGAAAGGCACGGCCTGGAAAACGAGCAGTTCCCGAACGTCTACGCTTCCCCGGACGAGGGCAAAACGATCACCCTGCGCGGCCACGCCGACGTTCCCAACCGCAGCTTCGACGAGCATATGATCGTCGAAAAGAAGGACGGAACCTTATGGATGCTGGTCCGCACTTTCGAGGGCATTGGCGAGAGCTTCTCGACTGACGGGGGATACACATGGAGCAAGGGACATAAGAGCCATGTGGACGGGCCGTGCTCACGCTTCTTTATCAGGCGCATGAAATCGGGACGCCTGCTTATGATAAACCACCTTAATTTTGACGAGCGTATAGATCTTGACGACATTATGAACCAGGGCAACGTCAAGAGCTGGAAGGGCCGCAGCCATCTGACCGCGATGCTGAGCGAGGACGACGGAGCTACGTGGCCGTATACCCTTTTGCTGGACGAAAGGAACGAGGTATCCTATCCCGACGCCAAGGAAGCCGCGGACGGGTATATCTATGTTACATACGACAGAGAGCGCGTGACCGAACGCGAAATTCTGATGGCGCGCTTTACCGAGCAGGATATACTTAAAGGAAAGCTCGAGAGCGAGGGCGATAAGCTGCGCGTCTTAGTCAACAAGGCGCTGGGCCAGCCCAATATACACTAAATAAACGCTCCGCTTAATGCGGGCTATATACCTCCAAGCCGCATGAAAGCCGCCTCGATTCCGGAACTGAGACGGGCCGGGCGGCTTTAACGGCTCGGTGGGTTAAAAACTGTCATAGAATGTATTTATTTATATGCGTTTTGCGGACTGTAAAAGAATAATAAAAAGCAATTACCGTATATTGATATTTGACAACAACACGGGGATTTGATATTTTTTATGAGGCTGTCGAAAAGCTCGACAGCCTTTCGAGAGGGAATCCAATTCCCCCTCGACCTTCCTCTTGGTGCGGACAAAACCGATGGTTTTGTCCAGTGTGTCCTCCGGCGGCGCATGTCCGCCTGCGGACAAATCGAGCGTTAAGGGGTTCCGACCCCTTAACAATTCCTAAACTACATTTTTTAGACAAGCTGATTTTTTATGCGGGAATCGCATTTTTACAGGCATGCCTTTTTTATATCCTTTAATACAGTGTCAGGAGCTGATTTTATTGAAACAGAGAGCCGAACGGGGAACAAGAGACCTTACGCTCGCCGGTTTTTTCGTTTGCGTCGGTCTGATTCTTCCCTTTGCCGTAGCCCACGCCTTCGGCATTCCGGGAACGGT
>JAUZPW010000379.1 GCA_030705725.1 Bacillota bacterium | reverse complement strand
GAGCAGCGTTTCGCCCTTATTGGAGCTCGCGAGCACAAGCTTTGCATAAAGCTTTTCCGGCTTTTGAGTCGGATGGTCCGTGTTTTCGGGCATCGACCAGTAAGGGACGGATATATCATCCCAGAAGTTTGAGGGGAAGGTGTCGCGGTAATTCCCGTTTTGGGTTTCCTGCCAGTCCTTGGGAATGCCGTCCACCCGGTAGGGAGCCATTACCTTCCTGCGCTGCTTGACAGCTTCAACGTTGAATGTGTAATTTTTCGACACCGTCGCAAACCAGATGTCCTCCATGGAGTTTTTCCAGTTTCTTAACGCACCCCTGCCTTTTTCACGCTGCCACGTTATACGGTTCTGGACGATAAAATAATCGCTTAATATAGAACCGATTATGACGCTTGTTTCCCAGTCGCAGCAAACGTAAACGGAGGCGCTGTCCTTGAGGGTGTGCAGCGAGCACTCTATCCACCTGCGCGTAAACGCTTCATAATCGGACGTATTCATTTTACGGAATGTGCTTGTGCTGAACTTCTTGTCAAGGTTATACGGCGGGTCGCAAATCAGCAGATCGACAGACTTATCAGGCAAATACGGGAGAACGTTAAAGCAGTCTCCGAGAACCGTCTTGTCAAGGACGGATCCGGCTCTACCCATATCTTTTTCAAGAATGCATTTATTAAGAAAAAGCTTTTCCTCGTCCGGCGTTAAGCATATCGTCCTGTTGCGCCCGGCCCGTTTTTTTTCTTCCATCAGCGAATCCTCTCCTCAGGAAAACCGTTATTTTTGCGAATTATCCCGGATCATATGTCTCATATTAGCATATTCCGGTTTTATTCTCAAGGAACACGGTCAAAACGGCGCGCTTTGAAAAGAAATCCGCCGGGGCTTTTTATACCTTTAAGTTAAGCGCGGTGTCCGATGCCTGCATATCGACCTTAAGCTGCTCGTGCACGAGGTAAGGATGGTAATAACCCATTTTGATCATATAATTCGCGACGGTCTCATGTGTGTCTATGGCGTCGTTAAGCTGCTTCGAGAGCGTTATTCTGAGGTCGGGCGAAAAGGTTTCGGTAAGAGCGGCGGAATAATTCAGCACCGCAGATTTTGCGGAAACAAGAAAGTCCGTCGCTATGACCTGGTCGCTCAGGCTGCCCATTCCGGTAATGTTTTTTATTATGGTGTTCAAACTTTTTTACCTCCCTGAAGATGGCCGCAGAGCTCCATTACGTGCTGCTGCGATAAAAGGGCGTCGTTCTGGAGCATCTGTTTAAGCTCGTCGTCCGACGCAAGGGACGACATTGCCGCCGATTTCGTAAGGCAAAGGTCCTTAAAGGTCAGAAGCTCGTGAAGCTCAATCGTTTCGTGTGGCGCTAGCATTTTGATTACCTCCTGTTTTTATGGCTTCAATACCACTTTGATGCAGTCCTCGGTTTTCGAATCGAACGCGTCGTAGCCGTGAGGCGCGTCGTCGAGCGGGAGACGGTGCGTTATTATATCGCCCGGGTCGTTTCCTCCACGACGCCCATCGGCTCGTGCCCGATTATATAGCCCTGACGCAGGTTAGGAACCATATCGTGGATCAGGTGCAGGTCGGAGCCGCAGATTGCCGTGTTCGTGATTTTTACGATAATATCGTCGGGCTTTGCG
>JAUZPW010000378.1 GCA_030705725.1 Bacillota bacterium | reverse complement strand
GTTGAAGGACGTCAGTTCTTCTTTTTTGGCTTTATTAAGCAAATAGGAATAATGAGCCTGCAGCGAGTTTATTTCATAAACGCATGCGTCGACAAGCTCCGGGTCCGAGACGCTTTCGAAAAACAATCTCGCAATTCTGAGCCGCATTGCGGCTTCAGCAATAGCCTCCACAAGGTCTTCCTTTTCTTTGTCCGCTATTTTTCCGCCGTTAATACTGCGCGCGGCGTTACTCATAAAAATTCCTCCATCCAATATTAATTCTGGACATATATTCCATTTTTATGCTGCCGGCCTTCAAAAAATTTCCTTAATATTTTTTATTTTTTGCGAAAGAATAAGACTGTGCTTAAGAAAATGATTAATGAAACGGGAGTGTTCCCGAAAACCGGAACGGCGGATGTCCGGTTCCAATTGCGGAAGCTATGGCAAGCTTTTTGCGCACTGCAACGGGCATGACTGCTTTATTTGCTTTGCGCCAGGCTTATTTTGGAGATTTCCGATGCCGGAACCTGTTCCGTGCTGATCCGCCATAGTTAGCCCGGCAGACTCTTAAGTGCCTTGCGATTCGGAAAATGGTTTTGCGCCGAATTGCGAACCGAAAAAGGTTAAAAAATGCGGGGGTTTTCCCCCGCATTTTTAATTGCAAAAGCTTTGAGTGTTTGGGCTCCTCCCGGTACGGGGTAAAGGCCCTGTTACCCGTTGTCGGCAAAAAGTTTGACACATAAGGGCGCTTAGATTATTATTTATATATGCAATATTTGACTTTAGTGGAGGATGGCATGAAAACAAAACGCTCTCCGAAAGATTACGGCAACGAAAGCATCTCCTCGTTAAAGGGCGCCGACCGCGTGCGGAAGCGTCCCGCCGTTATATTCGGTTCGGACGGCATCGACGGCTGCCAGCATTCGGTGTTTGAAATTCTTTCCAATTCTATAGACGAGGCGCGCGAGGGCTACGGCGACGTTATAAACGTGACGCGCTTCGAGGACGGTTCCATCGAAATTGAAGATTTCGGCCGCGGAATACCTCTTGACTATAACCAGAACGAACAGAGATATAACTGGGAGCTCGTTTTCTGCGAGCTTTACGCCGGGGGAAAATACCGCAACATCGAG
Source organism: Bacillota bacterium (assembly GCA_030705725.1). GTDB lineage: Bacteria > Bacillota > Clostridia > Oscillospirales > Butyricicoccaceae > UBA6114. Next base: position 537 of record JAUZPW010000378.1, on the reverse strand, counting down.
GGTGAAAGCTACGAATACTCGCTGGGATTAAACGGCCTCGGCTCGTGCGCGACGCAGTATTCGTCCGCTTACATGGATGTAACCGTCATATTCAACGGTTTCCGGTATTTTATCCATTTTGAAAAAGGCGAAAACAAAACCGGCACTCCCGAAGGCTTTGTCAAGGAACTGGTAACAACCAAAAAAACCGGCACAAAAATACGCTGGAAGCCCGATCTTGACGTTTTCACCGATATTAGCGTGCCGCTTGAATATTATCTTGACACATTAAAGCGTCAGGCCGTCGTAAACGCAGGCCTTAGATTCGTTCTTAAGGATCAGCGCGGCCATTCGTTTGAAACATATGAATTCTGCTATGAAAACGGCGTCGTCGATTATCTCTCGGAGCTCGCCGGAGACGATCCGCTCACCTCGCCCCAGTTTATAAAAACGGAAAAGAGCGGCCGCGACCGGGAAGATAAGCCCGAATACAAGGTCAAAATGGAAATCGCGTTTCTTTTCGACAAGGCGAAAAGCAGCCTCGAGTATTACCATAAC
>JAUZPW010000377.1 GCA_030705725.1 Bacillota bacterium | reverse complement strand
CGGCCCCGCCGCAGGTCGGGGTATGCGAATCCGAGCCAATGAGCGTTTTCCCGGGCGCCGAGAAGCGCTCGAGATGCACCTGATGGCAAATTCCGTTTCCGGCCTTCGAGAAATAAACGCCGTGCTTTTTAGCGACGGACGCTATGTATTTGTGATCGTCCGCGTTTTCAAACCCAGTCTGAAGGGTGTTGTGGTCTATATAAGCGACGGAACGTTCCGTCTTCACGCGCGGCACGTTCATGGCCTCAAACTGCAAATACGCCATTGTGCCTGTCGCGTCCTGCGTAAGCGTCTGGTCGATTTTTATGCCGATTTCGGTGCCCGGCTCCATCGTGCCTTCCAAAAGATGCGATTTGATAATTTTTTGCGCGATAGTCATTCCCATTCCCGGTTTCCCCTTTGTGATTTGATTACTAAAACTTATTGACATAATTATCTCGCTTAAAATGTTTTACGGAGAGTTGTTAACAGTTTCAACAAACTTATGCACAGACCCTAAAGCTTACTGTCACAGCTTTTTCTCATTATTATTACATATTTTTCCATTCTTGTCTCCGTAACATCGGCAATATTAAAATACTACAATTTGCTTAACATAACTAATAGAAAATTTTTACATTACGTCGGAAACGCGCCTTTTGATTCCCCGCAGTAGAAAGACGCTTCAATATCCCTTGTAGCCTCGGCGTTCTGGCCGAGCGGGCCGAGATTCCCGGCCGCATATTCGTAAAACGCCTGCGACCCTATCATCGCCGCGTTGTCCGAGCAGTATTTAAGCTCCGGCAAAAACAGCCGCGCTCCGGAAGACGCCGCCCGCGCCGTAAGATCGCCGCGCAGACGGGAATTTGCCGATACGCCTCCGCAAACCGCCAGGGTTTTATATTTAAGCGTTTCAGCGGCGTCAAAAAATCTCGGAACAAGCTCGTCGCTGACCGCCTTTGAAAAAGACGCCGCGAACGAATTAAGGTCTATCCGCTCGTTTTTCTGTTCGCTGCGGTGGATAAGGTTCAAAGCGGCGGTCTTTAACCCCGAAAAGGAAAAGTCGAACGGTGCTCCCTCGACCGAGGCTCGCGGAAACCGGTATCCGTTTTCGTCGCCGCCTTTTGAAAGCCGGTCTATCTTGGCCCCGCCGGGGTATCCGAGCCCCAGGACGCGGGCCGTCTTGTCGAAGGCTTCCCCCGCGGCGTCGTCCCTTGTCGCGCCCACCACCCTCAAATCGGTATAGTCTCTTACCTCGACAATCATGGTGTGCCCGCCCGATACGGTCAGGCATAAAAACGGGGGCTTAAGCTCCGGATAGGTGAGATAGTTAGCGGCTATATGCCCGCGCACATGGTGTACCGGGATAAAAGGCTTATCTAGGGCGTAAGCAAGTGACTTTCCGAAATTTACCCCGACCAGAAGCGCGCCTATAAGCCCCGGTGCGGCGGACGCCGCCACGGCGTCGATCTCCGTTTTTTTTACGCCGCTTTCCTTAAGGCATTCGTCAGCCACCCTGACGATCGCCTCGACGTGCTGCCTTGAAGCTATTTCCGGAACAACGCCGCCGTAATCCGCGTGCATGTCTATCTGCGACAGAACCGTATTGGAAAGAACCTTTCTTCCGTCCTCGACGACGGCGGCCGACGTTTCGTCGCAGGAGGTCTCAATTGCGAGT
>JAUZPW010000376.1 GCA_030705725.1 Bacillota bacterium | reverse complement strand
TTTTTTTTGTAAATCTGCTCCCCAGCATCGTTACGACCGCGCCCAGTCCGAACATCAGCGGAAGCGTTCCAAGGCTGAAGAAGAACATGGAGAGAGCCCCGGCCGCCATACTCCCCGTTCCCAGAGCGTATATCTGCATTGCCTGTAGTGGGCCGCAGGGCATCAGCCCGTTCAATAGCCCGACGATATACGGGCCTCTGCCTTTTCCTGCCGAACCAGCCTTTTCACGAAATATCCTTGGGAGCCTAGGCGTTACCCTGTTTATCCACGGGAAAAACCCGGTCATGCTGAGCCCCATGATAACCATGAATAAGCCCGACAGAATAGCGATCAGGCCCCGGGCCCAGCCGGAAAAGCTTATGACCGAGCCTATAGCGCCGATAATGCCGCCGATAACGGTGTATGAGGTCACGCGTCCGAGATTATATAAAAGGCTCGGCCTGACGTTTTCCTTAAAGCCTGCCGCCGCCTTGCCGCCGCTCACGCACTGCGAGATGTTGATGCCGCCGCACATGGCGACGCAGTGCAAAGACGTGAGCAGACCGACGACGAACAATACTCCGTAACCCATTGAGGAGTTGACCTCGGGTATAAAGTTAAAGCCGACCGTACGGTTTATTATCGTGTAAAGCGCGAGCAATATAACCGCGATACCGATAAATTGCAGTGACGAAAGCGGCTTGTCCTTTTTTTCATCGGATTTGTTTGCAAGCTTATGTTGTGCTTTTTCCATCGTATAACCTGCTTTTTTCACAGCCGCCCTCATTTTCCCAAAGCTGATTTTCCCTGAATCAAATACCACAGTTACTTGGTTTTTAGTAAAATTTGCTTTGACTTGTAAAGTACCGTCAAGTCCATTAAGCGCTTTCTCGATAAGAGTTTCGCAGCCGGTGCAGGACATGCCGTGCACGGTAAACGTTTCTTTAATTTTATTTGACATATAAAAATCCTTTCAATGAACGCCAGATTGTCAGTTTTTCGATTTACAGGCTGATGATACAAAAACGAAGTGTAGATTTTATGAAGGCAAAGACAAGGGGACGGTTCATCTGTCTTTGTCATTCTCTTTATAAATATAGAGAGGAATTTTCTGTCAAGACAGGTGAACCGTGATATAATTAAATTATAAAGCTTTATTCATATAATCGAAGAGAAGACCCCGTCAATGATTGCTTATCGAAAGGGTAAAGATATGAACAGTGTAGAAGAAGACATCCAGCGCCGTCTTTTCGAGCTGCAGGATCTGAAATACAAGGAGTTCCAGTGCAAACTCATGCCGACGGTTAACCCGCAAGCCGTCATCGGCGTCCGCACGCCGGAGCTGCGGAAGCTCGCGAAGGATTATTCCAAAGCGCCGGAAGCCATGGAGTTCCTTAAAATCCTGCCGCACATGTATTATGAAGAAAACAACCTGCACGGTTTCCTGATCGAGACGATCAAAGACTATGACGCCGCCGTCGCGGCAGTCGACGCGTTTCTGCCGTTTATCGACAACTGGGCTACCTGCGACCTGATTTCACCCAAAGTCTTCAAAAAGCATCTGCCGGAGCTCTATGAGAAGATCATAGTCTGGCTGAAATCCGACAAAACATACACAGTGCGCTTTGGGATCGGAATGCTGATGAGCTTCTATCTCGACGAGAATTTCAAGCCGGAGATGCTCGGGCTTG
>JAUZPW010000375.1 GCA_030705725.1 Bacillota bacterium | reverse complement strand
TGCCTGTCGAGGGAGTTAAAGAGCTCGCCGCGTTTATAAGGCGGTTTGAAGCTGCCAACCATTAAGAAACAGAGGTTTTTGTTTATGTATAAAGTCAGGCTGTATAATAAAATCTCGCCGGTCGGCACCGATCTCCTTACGCAGCACGGTATCGAATGGGGCGAAGACGTTGAAAACCCGGACGCGATACTGGTCCGTTCGGCGGACCTTAAAAAAATAGAAATCCCGTCGAGCGTCAGATGCATTGGGCGCGCGGGCGCAGGCGTAAACAATATTCCCATCGAAGAATGCTCAAAACGGGGGATCGTTGTTTTCAATACTCCCGGCGCCAACGCTAACGCCGTAAAGGAACTCGTAATCTGCTCGCTTTTGCTATCTTCCCGCCTGATCGTCGACGGAATCCAGTGGGTAAAGACCCTGAAGGACACGGATGACGACATTCTGGCCCTGGTTGAAAAGGGCAAGAGTAAATTCACAGGCCCTGAAATCGAAGGGAAAACACTCGGCGTAATCGGCCTCGGCGCAATCGGCGTAATGGTTGCAAACGCCGCAATATCGCTCGGCATGGAGGTCTACGGCTATGACCCCTACATTTCCATCGACGCCGCCTGGGGCCTTTCGAGAAATGTCCATCGCGCGACGGATCTTAAACAGATGATGCAGAAGTGCGATTATATAACCCTTCATGTGCCGGTTAACGAAGAAACCAGAGAAATGCTTAACGCCGACCTTCTCGCAAGCGCGAAGCCCGGCATAAGAATATTGAACTTCTCGAGAGGCGAGCTTGTGAAGATACCCGACCTGCTGCCTCTTCTCGAAAGCGGTTTCGCGGCGTCCTATGTCACGGATTTCCCGGCGAAAGAGCTTATGGGGCTTAAAAATGTCATTATGATCCCGCATCTCGGCGCTTCCACTCCCGAAAGCGAGGAAAACTGCGCTTTGATGGCTGCAACCGAGATAATAAATTATCTCGAGCAGGGTACCATAAGAAACTCCGTCAACTTCCCGACCGCCGATCTGGCTCGTGAAGGAAAATACAGGGTTTGCGTGATCCACCGCAATATTCCAAATATGCTCAGCCAGGTATCATCCTTTATGGCGAAGCGCGGAATCAATATTGAGAATATGCTGAACCGCTCCAAGAAAGAATATGCCTACACATTGGTCGACACAAACGTCGAACCGGACGAAAAGCTGATTTCCGAATTCGTCGCCGTAGACGGCTTCCTTTATGTGAGGGCAATAAAGTAATTAAATGTTAAAAGGGAAGCCTCAAGGCTTCCCTTTATTAATTTAAAATATAATTTTTTGAAAAGGTCAGTCAGCCGCAAAGTTTTCTTGACAATTCGGGTTCAAAAGCTATAATTTCATATAATTACAATTATTTACTTTTAAGAGTGTCTTTTCCCACAGGCCAAGCAACTTTGTATAAAGAGAGGACGGCTTAAATGAAGCAATATGACGAAATATACAGAACCTGGCTTAATAGCCCGGCTATAAGCGACGAGGAACGTGAAGAGCTCCGGCAGATAGAAAATAACGGCGAGGAGATTGAGAGCCGTTTTTATGCCCCGCTGGTTTTCGGTACTGCGGGCCTCAGAGGTCTTTTGGGCATGGGTCTCAACAGGATGAACGTTTATATTGTAAGGCAGGTTACCCAGGGCATAGCAAATCTCATCAG
>JAUZPW010000374.1 GCA_030705725.1 Bacillota bacterium | reverse complement strand
ACCGTGGTGGAAGCCGCAAACGGACATGACGGTACCGATTCTATCATTAACGGAAAATTGGTCATGAAAAACCGGGAGGTCTTGACTCTCGACGAAGAAAAAATTATTTCCGATGCGCGGCAGCATATGAAAGAAATCCTGAATCGGGTCAGCTCATGACCTCTTTTTCTTCATTGCGGCACTGATATTTAAGTACCGTTCGTGAGCGCTAAATGCTGACGCTCCCATCTTTTTGCAGTGCAGTATAATTTAACTGCATTATTTTAACGAAAAAAAGCGTGAAGGAAAACCCTCCGGGGTCCACCTTCACGCTTTTTGCTGCTGTCTTTTTAAGACAGACCTTTACCTTTTAAGCCTGCCGATAATTTTTTCATCAGGCGTCACTATCGCGGTTTCAAAGTTCTTATATGTTACCATTCCGCACTTCCCGCCGGGAAGCTTTTTTACGAACCTAACCTCAGTAAAATCCACCGGCACCAGTGCCGATGCAGAGGCTTTTGAATGAAACGCAGCAATCATCGCGGCTTCGCTTTTCGCCCTGTCGGTCGGCTTTTTCCCACCGCATAAAAGAATCACATGAGAGCCCGGGATTTTTTGCGTGTGAAACCAAATATCTGTCTTAAGGGCCGTCTTCAGCGTCAGCTCTTCATTCTGCCTGTTGTTCCTGCCGGCAAGTACCAAAAAGCCGTCTTCCGTTTTATATTCATGCGGCCCCAGGCCGGACGCTCTCGGCTTCTTTCCTGTCTTTTTCTGATTTTTGTCTTTTATATAACCCGATAACAGAAGCTCCTCGCGGATTTCCTGAAGCTCCTGCTGGGTCTGCGCCCGGTTAAGCTCGTCGGCAACGCTCTCAAGATATAAAAGCTCCCGCTCCGTCTGTTCTGTCTGAAGCTTAAGCGCGGCCTCGGCGTTTTTCATACGGTTATAGTTTTTATAGTACTTCTGCGCGTTCTGCTGCGGCGAAAGCTTTACGTCGAGCGGAATCTCGATTTCAGGCGTGCCTTCTTCGTAGTAATCTGTAAGCCTTGCTTTCTGCATGCCCTTGTTAAGCGTGTGGAGCCCGGCCATAATAAGGTCGCCGTATTTTTTTAAGTTCTCCCTGTCCAGCGCCTGCCTGAACTCATCTCTTTGCAGCGCCAGTTTTCTTGAAAGCCTTTCCTGCGCTGCTTTGACCGTCCTGGTCAATTCCTGCGCGCGTTTTTTCTGCCTTTCTTTTCTTTCGCGTTCCGAATAGAAGCCGTCGAGCAGCGCCGAAAAAGATTCCGATCTTTCTAAGTGCACCGCCCCGCCGTATTGGCGTATTTCCATAAACGAATAGTCAAACGGCGCGTCGTCCTTCGTAAGCATTATCGGCGCAAAATCTTCCGCTTTGATTCTTTCAGCAAGCGCCGTGATTTCTTCTGCAAGCGCTTCCTTCCTGTTTCCTGCCCTAAAAATAAGTTCGCGCGCCACAAGCGGTGAAAAACCCATAAAAATCGAAGCGAGCCGCTTTTCTTCCTGCAATTCGTCTGCGCTTATATGGGAAAGCACATCCTCTTTGGACAAATTGAGAAAATCCACGCGTCCCGCCGTTTTGGGCAGCCTGTAAAACATGCCGGGCAGAATCTGCCGTTCCTCGGACATACTTATATCGACTCTCCGCAGGCAGTCAATAATCCTTCCGTCGGCGTCCTGCATAATGATATT
>JAUZPW010000373.1 GCA_030705725.1 Bacillota bacterium | reverse complement strand
GAAACCAAGGCGCTTTTTCTTAACCCGGGAACATGCGAGGCAGCCCGCCTGACGGGTTGTAAAAACCTGTCCAGGGCCAAAAAACTTTCCGAACACAAGGTCAAGGCAATAGACTGGAACCTCGAGCTTTTTACGGCGGAGCGAGTGCCGGACAGCCTGACAGCAGTAGGAATCAGAGCGCATGATATAAAGCCCTCGCCGGGAGAAACTTCGGAGGATTTAATTAATACGGTGAGAATTGAAGCCCCGCAGATTACCGAAATGCCTTTTGAATGGAATATCGCGTTCGGCGGGCTTTTATGGAAACTGGAGAAGAGCATTCACAAAAGCGGAAGACCCGGTACTATTCCGGAAATCGCAATGCTGCCCCCGGAATGCATTTTGCTGCTGGAGGGTGAATTATGATTTATTTAGACAGCGCCGCCACAAGCTTTTACAGACCGAAAGAAGTCGGGCTTGCGGTTTCGAGGGCTGTAGACACCATGGGCAACGGAAACAGAGGCGCTTACGGCGCGGCTCTTGAAACCGGAAGGGTCATATTTGAAACGAGGGGGCTTTTAGCCGAGCTTTTTAACGCCGGAGGACCAGAAAGGGTGGCGTTCACGGCAAACTCCACCGAGAGCCTCAATATTGCGATAAAAGGAATATTAAACCCGGGCGACCATGCGGTTGCCACGGTTCTCGACCATAACAGCGTACTAAGGCCGTTATACGAAATGGAGGAACAGGGAGTCAGCGTCAGCATTACGGGCTGCGATAAAAAAGGAAGACTGGACTACGAACAACTCTATAATGCGATAAACGCTAACACTAGGGCTTTAATCTGTACGCACGCGTCAAATCTGACGGGAAACCTTGTTGATATTTTAAGGATCGGAAAGCTTTGCAGGGAAAAAAATATAGTATTTATAGCGGATATATCTCAGACCGCAGGGATCTTTTCCGTCGACATGGAGAGGGACAATATAGACGTTCTGTGCTTTTCGGGACACAAGGGACTGATGGGCCCGCAGGGCACCGGGGGAATCTGCGTCCGCGACGGTATTGCGGTAAGGCCGCTTATAACCGGGGGAAGCGGATTTGCGACGTTCGACAGGAGGCATCCCGATAAAATGCCGTCGCTCTTGGAGGCTGGAACGTTAAACGGGCATGGAATAGCGGGGCTTAACGCTGCGCTTAAATATATTAAAAATGTAGGAATTGATTCGATAAGGCAAAAGGAGCAGCAACTTGCGCAGAAGTTTTATTTAAGCGTTAAGGATATTAAGAATATAAAAATATACGGCGATTTCAAAAGCTTTGAAAGGGCTCCGAACGTCGCGCTTAACATAGGGGAGCTGGATTCGGGCTGGGTATGCGACAGGCTTGCGGAGAAATATGATATATGTACTCGTGCAGGCGGGCATTGCGCTCCGCTTATGCACAAGGCGCTCGGAACCGAAAAACAAGGTGCCGTCCGTTTTAGTTTTTCACATTTCAATACGATGGACGATGTAAATTCGGCAGCGGAGGCGCTTAAAAAAATATCGGAGCAGGTTTAACATGATTTTATTCGTAAAGCGCGGACAATGGACAGCGAAGCGGACCATTTCGGAAACGCTCGGGCCGGAGCTTATTCCGAACGCGAGGATTGCGGTCTGCGGTTCGGGGGGCAAAACTTCAATTATTATGCGGCTCGCCGAAGAACAAAAGATGTTCGG
>JAUZPW010000372.1 GCA_030705725.1 Bacillota bacterium | reverse complement strand
CAGTGCTCATATCGACGAACAGGCTTACCAAACCGAGAAGCACGATGTTTGAGACGGGCTTTTTATTTTTCATTGCGTATTACCGGCTTTTTATGAATTTCTGTATATTTTTAATATAATATACCAAAATAATTCCAAATTGAATAGCGGAGGGATTTAGTTTGGAACTCGCGGCACACGAAGCGTACGATCTGCACGAGCTGACCGTAAGCTGTGTAAACTCTATTACCAATATGGCGCTTTTTTTAAGCTGTGTCAAAGACCCGGAGCTTAAATCGCTTATTGAAAAGCATTTTCCTTATCATATCAAGGATTACAACACCAAGGTGGAGTATTTAAGCAGGTCGGCAGGCTCGAAAACCGGGCTGCCGGTACCGCAGATCACGAATATCCTAGACAACTATACAAAGGCGCAGACAAACGCCGTTCCCGTTACGCCCAGAACCGAGGTAAGAGAGCTCAACGACCGGGAAATCGCGACCGCGTACCTTCTGACGCTAAAAAGGGCCGGAAGGGAATACGCGTGGTCGGCGATGGAAGCAAGCAACCCCGAAATACGGGGATTTTTGCAGAACGCCTTTATGATGAGCTGCAATCACGCCTACGATGTCTGGCAGTGGATGGTCAAGAAAGGCTACTACCCGCTCGAAACCGCTTCCGCCGAAACAATGGGAGTATTCGGAAGCATGTACAAGACGGTCGACCAAAAGGCATATATGCAGTAAAAATACGGGGCTGCGCCTTACGGGCTTTACGGCTTTTAACGGCTCAGCCTCTTATATTTGGCTGAATCTTGACGTGAGCTGCGCTATTTGATTTTCTTTTTCCTTGGAAGACCAATTTATAACCCCGGTTCCCGAAATCGAGGCGCCTTTCTGCGAGCACATTTTGGACATCTGCTTTACGGACCGGTTCCCGCCGAGCCAGGGCTTGCCGAAATGCTGGGTGACAAAGCAGCAGACTTTTTTAGCTCCCAGAGCAGGCACAAGTTTTAAGTATTCCCGCATGACGGGGGACAGAGAAAAAGCCCAGACGGGGGCGCCGAAAACAAGCGCGTCGTACTTTTCGCAGTCGGGGATGCTTATAAGTTTGATGTCCTTATCCTGAGGCTTTTCGCCCTCCGCCGCGACCCGTTCGATTTTCGCGTTATGGCCTTCTAAGGCAAGCGCGGCGCGGAGCTTTTCGGCAACCGACAGCGTGTTTCCGGTCTGGGAATGGATTATTATTCCGATATTCATAACGATGCCTCCTTAAGCTGATGCCGAGGTATGAGGTATGTTTAATTTCAATAATACATAAAAAGACCGCATTTTATCATGCCGTTATAGAGCTTTCTCTTTTTGACAGCTTTTTTGCCGAATTCTTTTTCAAATTCCTCGTGGGAGGACAAAAGGTAGATTTTCCAGCGGTCCAACTTGACGGCGGCTTTCCCGAAACCTCTGTAGAGCCGCTCCGCCTCTTCCTTATCCATAAGCCTCTCGCCGTAGGGCGGGTTTGTGACTATTATGCCTCCCTGGGTTTGACGCTCAAACTTCACAGCGTCTGAAACGGAAAAACGGATATGCTCGCCGACGCCCGCTTTTTGGGCGTTGCTTTTTGCTATTTCCACGGCTTTCGGGTCGATGTCGCCGCCCCATATATTATACGAGCCGGAGTATTCGAGGCTTCTTGCCTCGTCCGTCGCCGCCTCCCAGATCTTTTTATCAAGCTG
>JAUZPW010000371.1 GCA_030705725.1 Bacillota bacterium | reverse complement strand
TTATTGAGCAGGGAGATAGTATTTTTAATAAAGATATAAAAAAGCTTGTTGCAGACGCAAATATGTCGCTGAAAGGATGAGCAGCATTAAAAATGTACTAGTATGCTCAAATAAATCGAAAAAGGAAGTAGTCGAGGCTGAGGACGGGATTACTGAAGAGCTCAGAAAACTTGGCTTTTCTCCGATAAAATGCTCGGAAAGCGCTTCCAGGTTTTGCGACGGCCTTAACATACGCGTGTTAAAGGACGACGAATCCCTTAAAAAGGCGGACTTTATGCTTATTATCGGCGGCGACGGGACCATGCTTCGTTTTGCCAATGACGCCGCGGTGGCGAATATTCCGATGCTCGGAATAAATATGGGAAAGCTTGGTTTTATGACCGAGCTTGAGCCGTCGGAGCTGCCGTTTATGAAGAATATTCTCGAGGGAAACTATACGATCGACAGAAGGATGATGCTCGACATATATGTAAAGCGGGGAGATAAGCTCGTTTTTCGCGACAGCGCCTTAAACGACGCGGTCATTACCAAGGGAAATATTGTAAGAGTAATAAAAACATCCGTTTTATCAAACGACGTGCATCTTCTGACTTATAACGGTGACGGTGTGATTGTAAGCACTCCGACCGGCTCCACGGCATATTCCATGTCCGCGGGCGGCCCTATCGTCGACCCGTCCTCGGAAAATATCGTCGTTACCCCCATCTGCCCGCATGTTCTCCACGCGAAGGCTCTTGTGCTCTCTGCCGAGCGGAGCGTAACGCTGAAAACAGGAAGTCTTGACGAAAAGTCCGCTTACCTGACGGTTGACGGAGGCGAAAGCTTCAGGCTTCATGAAAATGATATTGTTACCGTAACTCGTTCGCGGCTGGAAACAAAGCTTTTGCGAATACACGGCAGGAGTTTCTACGAAGTGCTTAGCCAGAAACTATCCGACAGGGAGTGAGAATTCCGTGAAATTTCAAAGACAGGCTAAAATACTTGAGCTTATTGAAAAGTATGACATCGAAACACAGGAAGACTTGTCTATAAGACTTCAGACCTTGGGTTTCAGAACAACTCAAGCGACCATTTCCCGGGACATAAAGGAACTCCGGCTTATAAAAGCACTCACGGCTTCCGGAAAGTATAAATACGCTGTTTCAAAAGATAGCAAGGACACAAGCTTTGCCTCGAGGCTTCGCAATATATTCAGGGAATGCGTCACGAACATAGATCACGCCCAAAATCTAATCGTAATAAAAACGCTTCCGGGTTTAGCCATGGCCGCCGGCTCCGCCATAGACGGAATGTCGGCCGAGGGCGTTATCGGCACGCTCGCGGGCGACGATACGGTGCTGGTCGTTATGCGCAGCGAAAAAAATGCCGAAGATTTTTATAAAGAGGCGGAAGACCTGCTTAAATAAAGGAGGGAGGCCCGTTGCTCCTATCGCTTCATATTGAAAATATAGCGGTTATTGAAAAAACGGATATAGCCTTCGGCCCCGGCTTTAATGTTCTGACGGGCGAAACGGGCGCCGGAAAGTCGATTATAATCGACGCTATAAACGCCGTGCTGGGAGAACGCACAAGCCGCGACGTTATACGCACCTGATCCGACCGGGCAAGCGTTACCGCACAGTTTTCGGGTCTGTCCGAAAATACGGTAAGGCGGCTTGACGACTGCGGTTTGTCTCCTGATGAGGACGGCCATATTATAATTCGCAGGGATCTC
>JAUZPW010000370.1 GCA_030705725.1 Bacillota bacterium | reverse complement strand
TCATCGTAAGCGGCAATTTGGGCAATCACCACGCCTGCATACTGTCGAGGCGAATGGGAATAGAAAACAGCATCAAAAGCGACTGCGCGCCGCTTCGCGAAATTGTGTTAAATATGTTAAACGGCGGAATAAATATCCGTGCGATGAGGGATATAACGCGAGGCGGGCTTGCAACCGTTCTAAACGAGATTGCCGAAGCGTCGGCGGCTGGCATTGAAATTTTCGGCGGCCTTAGCTTTGCGGAAGCTGAGGTGCAGGGCTTCTGCGAAATACTCGGCCTTGATCCGCTCACGATGGGCAACGAAGGTAAACTCGTCGCGGTCGTACCGGCTGAGGAGGCCGAAAAAGCGGTCAAAATAATGAAAGCCTCGAAATACGGCGGCGACGCTCAGATAATAGGCAAAGTGTGCGTGTCCCACCGCCCGGTCGTGACGATAAAAACGCGTTCCGGCGCAAACCGCATTATAGAGCCGCTCGCGGGCGAAGGCCTTCCGAGGATCTGCTAACGAAAAATGCGTATAGCGATATAACAAAAAATATAAAAAACGACAATTATTATCCCCGCAATAAGGCCCGCTGCCTGGCCTTTTACAAACGGCATACTCAGCATCGCTGCAATAAGTGAAATTAATACTAAAAACGAAGAATACGGGTATCCCCAAAGCTGGCATTTTCCATCCGGGGGGCACCCGTTCTTTTTGCGCAGCCTTATGTGTGTCGCCATTATGACCGCGTAGGTAAAAAGAATAGCGAAGCCCCCCGAGCTAATAAGAAAGAGATACACTCTCGGGAACATAAGGCCGAGTCCGAGCGCTGAAAGCATAGCCAGCCCGGACGCCATAATTCCTCTTTTGGGCACATCCTTTCTGTCCTTTAGCCAGGCGGGCGCCATGCCTTCGTCCGCAAGCGACCGCATCATTCTGCCCAGCCCGAACATAGCGGCAAGCATTGTCGACAGAATGGCCGTAATCAGTACGGCGCTGAGCGCTGTTCCGGCCCAACCGATGCCCCTGTTCATAAGAGCCGCCACAATTGGGCTCTCGTCCTCGCTTATCTGCGCGGTTTTAATAAGCGGCAGGATCATAGCGACCGAAAGGATATAAAGGCCGGTCAGGCTTAAAACTGTCTGGCGGATCGCTCTCGGCACGGTTACCCTCGGATTGCCGGCTTCGGATGCCGCAAGCCCGATTATTTCAAACCCAGCGTATGAAAACATAACAATAAGCATACTCCCAAAAAAGCCACCTAGTCCGCCCGGCGCCATTGCTTCGCCTCTGAGCTCGCCTATCCCGGCGGCGCTCCTGCCCGGATATAAGCCCAGAATAAGCATAACCGCCATAACGATAAAAGAAACAATCGCAAAAAGCTTGAAGGCTGCAAGCACGCTTTCAAGCTTGCTTAATTTGTCGGCCCCCAAAAGGTTCAGCAGCGTAACTCCGAGAATTATTATGCTTCCCAAAAAAGCAATCGGAACGTTTGGCGCAAACCCGCGCACAAGGATCGAAACGGCCGTGGCCTCGCTGGACATCGCAAGCACCATGCCCGTCCAGTACACCCAGCCGACGACAAATCCGGCTCCCCTGCCGAAGGCCGAAGCCGCGAAAGAGCGGAACGATCCCTCGTCCGGATTTGCGACGGTCATCTCCGACAGCGCAAAAAGGATGAAGTAAACCAAGATTCCCCCGAAAACAAACGCCAGCAAAATTGAAGGCCCGGCCGCGTGAAT
>JAUZPW010000037.1 GCA_030705725.1 Bacillota bacterium | reverse complement strand
CTTCAGCCGAAACAAGGCTCGAGGAGCTCGTTATGCTTGACGCCTTGAAGAAGTTCGCGCTGAGGATATTTGTTTTGCTTGCATAGGAAAAGTATGTATTCGAGAAATCCTGCAGTTTTTTGATTATGTCCTGGTAAAGCCCCTGTTCCCACTGCGTTTTCTGCTTGTTCTGCTCCGCTTTGCTTATCTTGCCTCTCGTAACGGAGGTGAGCTTCTCGACGAGCGAATCCGTGTCCATGCCGGAAATAAGGCCGCCCATTCCGGTGTAAGCCGAAAGCGATGATGAAACTGATGATGAGCTGGATGTTTTGCCTGTTGAAGCCATTATAATCACTCCGATCTTAGTGTAACCGATTCTTTCATTGCGCGGATCTGCTCGCGTTGGTATTCTACTATATATTTTGACAGGAGATCTATTTCTTTGCCTCTGTTTTCAACAAATTTAATGCCGAACTCCCCCACGCCGTCTGAAAAAGGCTTGATTACCCGCCTGACCTTGCTGTTAAGCGCGATATTCATTCTGAAAATGGGAAGGTTAACTCTGATGTTATCGTTTACTCTGAGCTTGAGAGGAGAAGAGAACGCCGCTCCGCTGATACTCAGGTTGAAAACCTGCACGTTAAAGGACTTCAGCGGGATTCTTTTGACGGGGTCCGCGCTCATAAGCTCGGCCGCCGCCTCCATAATTACCCTTATGCGGTAATAGTTCCTTTTTTCAAAACCGGCGACGGTTTTGATATTAATGATATGCATTATATCCGGAGTGGAAAGAAAAACGTTGCCAATCAGCACCTGAAGGCCGAGCGAAGAATTATATACGCTTATTTTGACTATCGTTTCGCAGTGAATAATCGGAAGTTTGTCATGCAGCTTGTCAATTACCAGACGGTCGTCCATTATTTTGCTTAAAACTCCGAATGTCACCGGGTAGTTATCAAAGGTTTTTATTTCGCAGGGACAGGAGATATATTTATCCGAAAGTGAATCCATAGAACCACATCCCGCATTAAGGCTTTGAAAAATATATCGGCAAAAAAACGGATTTTTTTACTGCCGGTGATCAAATTTCGGAAGATTCTTTCGCAGGCTCCACTGTGAGGTTCAAAAAATAAAGATACAGATCGACGACCGCTGAGAAAAGCTCGGAGGGCACTTCGCTGCCGGCGGAGAGCTGCGACAAAACGGAGGCAAGCGAATCGTCCTCATAGACCGGTATCTGGTTTTCGTTCGCGACGTCGACGATTTTGCGCGCGACGTAACCCATACCGGAGGCGACAACCACCGGCGTGTCGTTTGATTCCGGGTTATATTTCAGGGCGGCGGCGTTTCTTACGTCGTTTCTATACTGAGACATTGAGCCCGTATCTCCTTTCGGTTACTTTATCTATAATGATACGGCTTATATTAAGGGGGCTATCCTCAACGGATATATTTTTGACCGTGAGCCCGTTGCGGCTGAATATGCCGGATATGTCCTGACTGAGTTCCCGGCTTTTAGAGGAAAACCCGGCTGGGCAGGACAGCCTTAACCGGACATTTTTTTCCAAAAGCTCTATTGAGGCCTCGAATGTGCCCAAATCCCTGACGTCGAGCGAAATCAAAAGCCTCAGGGGCAGTGCGGCGGCATCGGGCTTTTTTTGCTCCTTATCCTTTTTTTCGATCCAAATTTCGGAAAAGGCAGCTAAATCATCACCGTTTTTTATCGGCATAAACAGGTGGGTATACGGCATAAACACGCTGCGGTCCATTAACAGACTGGAGCATGCGTCCTTTACGGCGCTTCTTACGATACCGCCGCGGCTGCCGGAGTCATTACCGGACAAAAGGGATGCAAGCGTATCGATAAATTGGTTTTTATTATCCTCGCGCTCTCTTGAGACCTCGCCCGAAAAAAGCGCCCTTATCATATGCAGGTTTTCATTATTAAGCCGAAAGCGATATTTGCAGTACTGCAAAAGGTCTTCAAAACTTTCGACAAGCTCTTCCTTTGAGCAGAGGTTAAGCCGCGCGGTGTTATGCATAAGGAGGGCGATATAGGTTCTTGCCTTACCCAGGTCGTTCGTTTCATGCACATATTCGCTTAAAAACGGGATTATTTCACCGGTCAGGACGGAAATGTTTTCACTTTTTATTTCGGAGCTCTGCCCGGGCGTCAGCTTTTCGGCAAGATCGGAAAGCTTTGAGGAGTATAACTGAGGGATATGGTCGCGTATCGCCTCCATATTCCTTTTTATTGCGTCAACCGTGTCGGGCATTGAAAAATACCCGTCGTAAGCTTTCAGAAAGGAGACAAGTTTATTCTCCAGGCCCTCGTCCTGCGCGTCATTATTAAGGTTATTGAAAAACTGGAAGAGCGGGCCCGAAAAACGGGTGCTGTTTTTCTGCTGAAAAAGGAGGTTTGAGACAAGCTCTCCCTTATCGGCGGGAACGGCGGCGTTCATAAACTGAACGATTACGGAAGAGGCATTTTCGGCTGCCGTTTCTTGCGAAGTTTTGGCTGAAGCCGAAAACAAGAGGTTCATTACCGAATCGCCGAGCGAGGGGGCTTTCTGAAGGTCCTGTATGAATTTCGACAGCGCCGAATACTCGTTCATAAGCAGGTTCAGTTTAAGGTTTTCCCCAGCCGTTCCCTGTATCACCGGCGGGGCCGATCTATCAGCCGAGCCTATGTCCTGCAGTGGGTTCTGCTTTATGGCTCTTTCTTTTTCCACCCTGCCGTTCGACGGCAGCGGCGTGGTTACCCGCAGATTTTCCGGCATGGAAGCACCTCCTTTTATTAATTTCTTAAATTCGGTTAATTTCCGGCAATAAACTGCCGACATAATTATTAGCGGACAATTTATTGTGATGACAGGCGGGTGTCGAAATATGGATACAGGACTCGATTCAATGCTTGATATTTATCTGTTCGAAACAAAAGAACTGCTTGAGACGCTGGACGATATTCTGATAAATTCCGAGAAGGCAAATATGCTGGACGAAGAAGGCATCAACGAAATTTTCAGGATAATGCATACCGTCAAGGGATCTTCCGCCATGATGCAGTATCACAGTCTGGCTACCGTTACGCATATTGCTGAGGATCTTCTTTCGTATGTGCGCCAGAACGGGGTTTTGCAGGAATATTACGGCGAGCTTTTCGAGCTTATGTTCGAGGTTTCGGATTTTATCAAAGCTGAAGTGGCTCATGTGGAAAACAATGAGCCTCTTACTAATGATATCGGCAAATATGAGCAAAAAATTAGCAATTTTCTCAAAAAAATTTCTCAAAAGGTTGCTTTAGAGGATAAACCGGTTAAAATTCAGCAGGAAAAAGAAAAAGCCAAAAAAGAAAGCCCGGTTTCAGCCAGCCCGGTCTCAGCCAGCCCGGTTTCAGCCAGCCCGGTTTCGCAGGATGAGGCGGCCCCTGATTTTAAGGACGGAACATCATACGCCCTCAGGGTTTATTTCGACGAGGACGCAGGTATGGAAAACCTGCGCGCTCTGATGCTTATTAATGAAATGCAGGATGCTTCGGCATCGGCAATTGCATATGAGCCGGAAAAGCTTGAAGGCGGCCCGGAGATCGCGAACGTTATCCGGTCGAAGGGATTTTGCGTCTATTTAAGCGGCGAGAATGAGCTTAAAGCCGCCGAGGGCGTAGCAGAACGGTTTCCGTACACAAAAAACTACACGGTTTTCCACAAAGAGCAGGCATCAACAGGCACGGAATCGGAGCAGGACGACCGGGAGGGCCGGCATCCGGATGCCGGGAGAGCTCAGGCTCTCGTTAGAAATCAGCCGGCAAAACAGAACCTTATAAGCGTCAATCTCACAAAGCTCAACAGCCTTATGGACCTGATGGGCGAGATCGTCATCACCGAATCGATGGTGATGGCGATGACGGGCTTACAGGCGGAAAACACCGACAGCCAATTCGGAAAGGCGGCGAGACAGCTCAGAAAGCTGACTGACGAGCTGCAGGAGATCGTTACGTCGATCCGCATGGTCCCAATAAACAGCGTATTTCAGAAAATGAACCGCATTGTCAGAGACATGGGCAAAAGCCTGGGGAAGGATGTTCAGCTTATCCTTGTGGGAGAGGATACGGAGGTCGACAAAACGATCGTCGACAGCATTGCGGACCCGATCATGCATGTTGTCAGAAATTCCATGGATCACGGGATCGAGATGCCCGAAGTTCGCCTCAAAAACGGAAAAACGGACGGCGGAACGATTACCCTGACGGCTAAGAATACCGGCGGGGATATTGTAATTACGATCACGGACGACGGCGGCGGAGTTAACCGCGACGGAGTTCTTGCCAAGGCGAAAAAACAGGGGCTGTTAAAAAAGCCCGAGAGCGAATACTCCGACCAGGAGGTATACGATCTTCTGCTTCTGCCCGGTTTTTCAACCAAGGAAAAGGTTACGGAATTCTCCGGCAGGGGCGTGGGGCTTGACGTCGTTAAGAAGAACATTGAAAAAATCGGCGGAGATGTGACGATCTTCAGCAGGATAAACGAGGGTACTAAAATTTCCTTTAAGATCCCGCTTACTCTCGCCATTGTAAACGGAATGAAAATCGCGGTCGGAAAAACGATGTTTATTCTCCCGATCCACTCGATAAAGCAGACCTTCAAGGCCAAAAAGCAAAGCATCCTGTTTAACGAGGATATGAAGGAGATTATCAGGGTGCGGGACTCATTTTACCCCGTCATTCGCCTGCACAGGGAATACGGCATAGAGACGGAAATCACGGATATCGAGGAAGGCATTATGATCCAGGTGGAGACACACGAGCTTTCATACTGCATTTTCGCGGACGAACTTCTCTGCGAACAGCAGGTAGTCGTTAAGCCGCTGCCCGTATACATCCAGAAACAAAGGATAAGAAAGTCCGGGATCGAGGGCTGCGCCATCCTGGGAGACGGCGGCATAAGCCTTATTCTGGACGTACACCGCCTTTTCACAAAAAGCTGAGTTTCGGAGGTCTTTGATTTGAACAGCAATGATTTTATTCAGTTGACGGATCAGGAGCTGAGGGATTTTTCCTTATTTGTAAAATCACGCTACGGCATCGACCTGTCGAAGAAAAAACAGCTGATCGAATCAAGAATGCAGAAGGTCTTTACCGAAAGAAAAATAAAAAATTTTACAGATTATTTCAATTTGATAAAAAAATCCGATCAAAACGAAGTCACCGTAATGCTAAACAAGCTTACGACAAATCATACGTACTTTATGCGGGAAGCGAAGCATTATGAATTCATGAAGGAATTCATAATGCCGCAGTGGGAAAAAAACAACAGGGACAGGAACTTAAGAATCTGGAGCGCCGGCTGCTCGACCGGGGAAGAAGCGTATACTACCGTTATGGTGCTCAAGGATTATTTCGCTTTTCAGAATTGGGATTACAGGCTGCTTGCCACAGATATATCGGCAAAAGCACTGGAAAGCGCGCAAAAAGCAGTTTACCACAAGGACGCGCTTTCGGGCATACCTCCCTCGTGGGCAAGAAAGTATTTTGTCAGAAATGACGACAATTATTTCGCGCTTTCAGACGATATCAGGAAGGAGGTCATTTTCAGAAGGCTCAACCTTATGGAACCGTTTTCCTTCGCAAAGCCTTTCGACCTCATTTTCTGCAGAAATGTAATGATATATTTTGACCAGCCCACTAAGAACATGCTTACCAAGAAGTTTTACGATGTGCTCAAACCGGGCGGTTTTCTTTTTATAGGTCATTCCGAGACTATTCAGCATGGAATCGCGGAATTTAATTATATAAAGCCGTCCATTTATCAGAAAGGATGAAAATATGATAACAGGCTCGGTGAAAGTTCTGATCGTCGACGATTCGCTGCTTTTTAGGACCATTCTTCAGCGCGAGCTTTCCAAGGACCCCGGAATCAGGGTGATCGGAAGCGCCGGAAACACGGCTGAAGCTGAAAAGATGATATTCAGTCTCAAACCGGACGTCGTTACGATGGACGTCGAAATGCCGAATATGAAGGGGACGGATTTCCTTCGGAAGCTCATTCCTGTTAGTCCCCTGCCCGTCGTGCTTGTCAGCTCGGTTAGCCTCGGCCTTTTTGAGGCGCTGGACGCCGGCGCTATCGATTTCGTAAAGAAGCCGGGCGCTTCACCGGAGGATTTTTCAAATTTCTGCACCGAGCTTATTAATAAAATAAAAATCGCGCCCTCCGCAAGGGTGATAAAAAAGCCCGTTCTGAGAGCACCGCTGCCGCTGCCGAGCCTTAACGGCGCGGATACAAAGTACCATGTCATAGCTATCGGCGCGTCAACGGGCGGCACGGAGGCTACGCTTGAGATACTTAAGCTTCTGCCCGAGGACGCTCCGGGCGTCGTGGTCGTGCAGCATATGCCCGCTGGGTTTACAAAAATGTACGCCGAAAGGCTCAACAAGCTTTGCAAAATAAAGGTATCGGAGGCTGCGGACGGCGACCGTGTTAGGCGCGGGGAGGCCTTGATCGCGGCCGGGGACAAGCATATGTACTTAAAAAAGGACGCGTCGGGATATTTTGTTGCCTGCCGGGCGGGCGACAAGGTCAGCGGGCACTGCCCGTCGGTAGACGTGCTTTTTGAATCAGTCTCACGGACCGCCAAGGGCGACGCTATCGGGGTTATCCTTACCGGAATGGGAAGAGACGGCGCAAGCGGACTTTTAAGCATGAGAAAGGCCGGCGCTTATACGATCGGACAGGACAAGCAGTCGGCGGTAGTCTACGGCATGCCCGCGGTGGCCATGGATATAGGAGCGGTCATGAAACAGGCGCCGTGTCAGGAAATAGCCGGAATTTTAATTTCTCAATTAAAAATAAAAAAATAAAAATACTTAAATTCTGGAATATTTATCCGATAATATGTACGAGGTGAGGTTTATGATAAATAAAACCGGATTAAATCCCGGCGCAATATATCCCGACAGTATGAAAACGGAAAGAACCGAAAGCGTAAAAGCGGCACAGAACGGCCCGGACAAAACAAAATCGGCCGGCAAAACGGACACTATTGAAATCTCTTACCGCGGAGACACGACGGTTAAGGATGTTTCGAAAAAAATAGTCGACGAAATCAAAAAGGACACCGATCCCGCGATATTAAAGGACCTCAAGGAAAAATACGACGCGGGCCAGTACAGCGTAGACCCTGAAGAAATAGCTAAATCGCTGCTTGATAATTTATAACTGAGAGGTGACGAAATTGCTTGACAAAAAGTTTTCCGATATGCTCGTTTCACTTTTTGAACGTTATCTGTCGTTCTACAAACAATTTCTAAGCCTTGAAAAACGCAAGTACGAGGATATAAAGTCGGACAGGCTGGGCATACTGGACAGCACCGTGAACGAGGAGCAGGCATTCCTGCTTAAGGCGAGGGGTATGGAGGCCGAACGCGAAAGCCTGCTTAAGGGAACTCCTTATAAAAACAGCACTTTCAGGGAGCTTATTCCCTTGTTCGGAGAGCTCGAAAGAGAAAGGGTTAGCGAAATCTACGAAGAGCTTTCAAAGGTTGTGCTTAACATTAAGGACACAAACAGCAGCTGCAGCGATCTGACGACACTTAAGCTTCGCAGGACCAGAGCGGAATTAAGAAAGCTTGAAAGCAATCCCGAATTGCAGAAGGTGTACGACGCCCGGGCAAGGGAGCATCTCAGCCAGATGAGTTTAATTTCAAGAAAAGCGTAAGGGAGGCGTGCCGATGAGCTCGCTCTTTTCGTCGTTTTATACTGCTATGCGGGGGATTCAAAACTCGCAAGCCGAGCTTCAGACCACCGGACAAAATATATCAAATGTTTCCACGGAAGGCTATACCAGGCAACGCGTTGATTCTTATTCGCTGGCGCCTGTCGGTTTGGGCATGCGTTATGCCGGAAACCACGCGGAGCCCGGCCAGGGTGTTTTGTCGGGCGGAATAAGCCAGCTAAGGGATATTTACCTCGATATAAGATACCGGAGCCAGAACGCGAAGGTCGGGGATATGTCCGCGCAGCTCGGCACCATGAACGACATTCAGAATGTGATAGACGAGTCTAAAACGTCAGGCTTGGGTGATAAGATTTCTGACTTGGTCTCGGCGCTTGAAAAGCTGTCCGCGTCTCCGGGCGACAGCGTGAAGGAAGGCTCCGTCATGACCTCGGCCGAGCTCATGACGGGAATATTCAACGACTATTCGGAGCACCTTCAAACCATTTGGGATCAGCAGTTAGGAAACGTTAAGGACGACGGCGTTAACCAGGTGAACCAGCTTTTATCGAATATCGCTTCCTTAAACGACGAAATAAAAATATCGGATATTAACGGGGCATCGGCTCTCGAGCTTAAGGATTCGAGAAACCAGCTGCTTGACAAATTATCACAGTATTTAAATATAGAGGTATCCACCAAAAGCGTTTCAGTAGGTTCCGGCATAAATGTGGAGGAGCTTTCGGTCAATTTCGTGGGCGGCGACGGCAGCACCTACACCCTTATCGACAACAACAAATGCGCGAAGCTTTCAGTGACCACGGATATGACACAAAGCGCGCCCGTAAGCGTTAATTTTACATCTATCGACGGCGCGACGACAAAAATGAACGATAAAATTTCCACCGGAAAGATGCACAGCTATCTCGTCATGCTGAACGGAAGCGGGGCATACGACACAAGCGGAGCCCCGGACGCTTCCGCCTCCGGCATCCCGTTTTATCAGAAAAGCCTCAATACGTTCGCTTCAAAGCTTGCTTCGACAATAAACGCACTGAACAGTAAGGACGGGTCAAAGCCCATGTTTGAGGCTTCCGACGGAAGCGGCACTATTACGGCGGCGAACATCAGGGTGGCCGAAAGCTGGAAAAACGCGACAGGCTCGTATTTGGTGAACACCGCGCAGGATCTGCTTAGCATGATAAAAGGTTTTTCAACCGACATTTCCTTTGACACAGGAAGCGGGAAGACGGTTTTTAACGGCACTCTCCAGGAATTTACAGACAATCTGACGAACGACCTTGCGCTTCAGCTCGAAACCGTCCAAAATAAAAACGATACGTTCGGAGACACCCTTTCGGAGATAGAAAAAAACAGAAAGTCAATTTCTTCAGTAGACGTGAGCGAAGAGGGCATCAACCTTATTCTTTACAACCAGTCTCTTACGGCTTCAAGCCGCTTTATGACGACGCTCGACGAAGCCATGGACACAATAATAAACAAAATGGGCGTAGTCGGAAGGTAGGGCTAGGGCCGCTTAATTATATTCCTTTGTTTTAGAAAGGAGAAAAACCATGAGAATCACGATGGGAATGATTTCAAGCCAATATAAGGGGAGCTTGAATTCGACGCTTGAACGCTTAAACAACGCGAGCAACACAGCGACAGATTTAAGAAGATTCAATAAGGCCTCCGATGATCCGTATTCCGCCGCGATGGCCTTTAAGCTTCGGCGCGAATACCAGCGCAACGACGATTATCAATCGAACCTCAGCGACGTTTCAAGCAAGCTAGACACCGCGGGCAGCGCAATTACCAAGGTTGAGGAAATAGCTCAGGAGGCGGGCCAGTCCGACGTAATCGGGGCTATAAACGGTTCTATGTCCGAGACCGGCAGAAAGGCTATCGCCGAGAAGCTGCGAACAATGCGGGAGGCTATTGTTTCCTCCATGAATACTGAGCTGGGCGGCGAATTCCTTTTCGGCGGCTCCGAGAATTCGGAACCTCCTTTTACGGTCGACGAGGCCGGAAATCTTCTTTACAGGGGCGTAAACGTCGATACGGGGCTTGATAAAAACGGAAATGCCGTTGATCTTGACGCATTGGG